>NZ_RDQG01000036.1 GCF_003697815.1 Halalkalicoccus subterraneus
GTGACCCGCCACCGGATCGAGGACGGCGTCGAGAAGGGGATCACGAGCACGCAGGGGCTGATCGCACAGGGGCGCGGCGAGGCGTTCGACTACCTCTTGGGCGAACGGACCATCGACAGCGCCGACGCCGCCACCCGCGCCGCGGCTGCCCACCTTCTTTTGGCGCGCCACCCGGTACTTTCCGTCAACGGGAACGTCGCCGCGCTCTGTCCCGGCGAGATGGTCGACCTCGCGGAGGCGGTCGGCGCGGACCTCGAAGTCAACCTCTTCGGGCGAACCGAACAACGGGTCCAAGCGATCGTCGAGCACCTGCGTGACCACGGCGCAACCGGGGTCAAGGGGCTCGCGGCCGACGCTCGGATCCCAAACCTCTCACACGAGCGCGCGAAAGTGGATGCGGACGGGATCTACGATGCGGACGTCGTGCTCGTTCCCCTCGAGGACGGCGACCGTGCGGAGGCGCTGGGTGCGATGAATAAGACAGAGATCGTGATCGACCTCAATCCTCTCTCCCGCTCGGCCCGGGTCGCGGCGGTCCCGATCATTGACAACATCATTCGGGCCGTGCCGAACGTCGCACGCCACGCCCGCGAGCTTCGCGAGTCGGGTGCGGATCTCGAGGCGATCGTCGAGGCGTTCGACGCCGAGGCGACGCTCGCCGACGCCGAGCAGGTCATTCGTTCTTCGAGCGCCGACTGAGTTCGGCCGCTCGAGGGGAGATCGAACCGCAGGGCGACCGTGACGGCGGCGACGTATCGCCCGGGAAACGGGGCGGATGAACGGATACGGGCATCGACCCGGTCGACTAATGCGACGCTTCCCGTACGAACGGGTAGCCCATGGCCCACGACCCCTTTCCGACGGTGGACACGGATCGCCTCGAAACGGCTGGGTGGGTGCTCGACGAGCGAACCGACGATACCCTGTTCTCGCTCGCGTCGGTCCGCGTCGAGGGGCGGACACTCCTCTACGAACAGCCCGACCTCCGACGCCGGATCCGCGAAACCTGTGAGGAGGGAGACCTCCCGTGGCGGTTCTTCTTCGCGACCCGTCTCACGTTCGTGCCCCCGCTTGCCCCGGGGATCGGACCCATGAGCGTGTTTCCGATGGTGCTGTCCGAATCCCGCCGCGAGTTCGTCGCCGACCTCGAAGAGCAGGGGTTCGAGGCCGTCGAGCGCGAGCGAACCCAGCGAATGCGAATCGATTCGGGGGACCGGGTTCGACTCACGAAGTACGCCGCCCGATTCGAGACCGGCGACCTCGACACCGGGGTCGAGGCGTGGTTCGGCGTCTGGACCCGTTCCGGCGAGTTCCGGATCGCTGGCGGAGCCTACCCGACGGGCGAACTCCCCGTCGATCTCGATCCGACGAGCTACCGCGAGGAACTGCTCGACCTGATCCGGAGCGTCGCGTAGCTCACCGGTATCGTATCACTCCGACGAGAGCTACCGCAACGCCTTTCAACTACCCAGTAATATAACTTAGTGGTATGAGCCAGTACGAGCGCTTCAGCGACGTGGGCGAGGCGGACGTAACGCGCGCGATCGGCCAGGAGTGGACCGAGGAGTTCATGGACTTCTCGGATTCGGACGTCATCATCGTCGGGGGCGGCCCCTCAGGGCTGATGGCCGCGAAGGAACTCGCCGAGCGGGGCGTGAAGACGATGGTCGTCGAGAAGAACAACTACCTCGGTGGTGGGTTCTGGCTGGGCGGGTTCCTGATGAACAAGGTGACCGTGCGCCAGCCCGCTCAGGACGTTCTTGAGGACCTCGACGTCGACTTCAAGCTCGCGAGCGACACCGAAGGGCTCTACGTCGCGAACGGGCCCGAAGCCTGTTCGGGACTGATCAAGGCGGCGTGTGACGCCGGCGCGAAGATGCAGAACATGACGGAGTTCACCGACATCGTGATCCGTGAGGACCACAGAGTGGGCGGGATCGTGATGAACTGGACGCCGGTCCATGCCCTTCCACGGGAGATCACCTGTGTCGATCCCATCGCCGTCGAGGCGGATCTGGTGATCGACGCGACGGGCCACGACGCGATGGCGGTCACCAAACTCCACGAACGGGGCGTGCTCGATGCGCCGGGGATCGGCGACGCCGCGGCGAGTTCGGGCGGAATGGACGGGACCGACGACGATTCGTATGGCGCGCCGGGCCACGATTCCCCCGGACACGATTCGATGTGGGTCGGAAAGAGCGAGGATGCGGTCGTCGA
The DNA here is from genome assembly GCF_003697815.1 of Halalkalicoccus subterraneus. Taxonomy (NCBI): domain Archaea; kingdom Methanobacteriati; phylum Methanobacteriota; class Halobacteria; order Halobacteriales; family Halalkalicoccaceae; genus Halalkalicoccus; species Halalkalicoccus subterraneus. Next base: position 2,221 of record NZ_RDQG01000036.1, read on the forward strand.
GCATACCGGACTAGCGCACGACGGACTGATCGTCACCGGAATGGCGACCGCCACCACCTACGGTCTCCCGCGGATGGGCCCGACCTTCGGCGCGATGTTGCTGTCGGGAAAGCGCGCCGCCCAGGCCGCCCTCGACGAACTCGAAGTGGACTCCGATCCCGTCGAACTAACGGATCGGCAGGCCGCCGCGGCCGCGAGCGACGACTGATCAGCGATACGACCCTCAGTCCGAAAGGACCAGCATCTCCGTCGCCTCGGGCTAAAACTCGTAGGGAACCGGGACGGATCGCGGGAGTTATCTCCCTGATCCGTTTCGGACTACCCAATGGGTAGCTTCTCCTCCGACATTCAGGTCCGTTTTCGCGACATCGACGCCATGGGGCACGTGAACAACGCGGTCTACGCGACCTACGTCGAACAGGCCCGTACCGAGTACTTCAGACGGGTGCTCGACGAGGGCCTCGACGCCGTCTCGACCGTGCTCGCCTCGCTGGAACTCTCCTACGAGCGCCCGATCCTCCTCGACCAATCCGTGACCATCGAGATCGACGTCCCCGAGATGGGGCGGTCGAGCCTCCCGATGACCTACGAGGTCCTCGCCGACGGCGAGCGGGTGGCGACCGCCGAGTCGGTCCAGGTGTTTCTCGACCCCGAAACCGAGAAACCGAGTCCGATCCCCGAGCGCTTTCGCGAGCGCATCGCGGAGTTCGAGGGCTTATAGTACCGTCCCGGCGGTCAGCCGAACGAGTCCGAGCGCGCCGTCCGTGTGGACCGTCCGCTCACAGCGTCGTCCAACAGTTCTGTGCCCCACTGCAACCCGCCGGTCGAGTTCCTCGGTGGGATCGTTGAACCGACGCTTGCCCGGCGTCGAGGCGTAGACGAACGCCCGAAAGGGGAGGTTGATCAGCGGGCCGTACGCCCGGCGACTCCGTGCGGCGTTGAGCAGTGCGACCCGCCCGCCGGACCCGACGAACTCACACCAGCCCTCGACCACTGCCTCGGGATCGGGGAACATCCCCACGACGAAGGTGGCGACGACCGCATTCGCCCCCTGTAAGGGGGGAGCGGTGGCGTCCCCGCGCACGAGGTGAACGTTCTCCCAGCCCTCGCCGGCGACGTGCTCGCGTGCCCGGTCGAGCACGCCCCCCGAGACGTCCACGCCGATCACCGTTCCCTCGGGGCCGACTTCCTCTCTGAGAGAGGCGAGGTTCGCGCCGGTCCCACAGCCCATTTCCACGACTACGTCCCCGAGTTCGAGCTCCAGTGCCTCAGCCGTTCGTCTCCGCAACCCGGCGATTCCGGGGATCCCTCGCGAAACGTGATCGTAGAGGTCGGCCCACCGGGTGTAGAAGTCGGCGGCACTCATCGGAGCAGGGGTGTGATCGCCTCGGCTACCTCCGGGGCGTCCTCGCCGAGGACGTAGATCACGGGCTCGATCCCGAACCCGCCGGTCTGGGCGAGCACTGTCGCGTCGGGTTCCGATTTGAGCGCGGCGGCGATCGCCTCGTCCAGTTCCTCTTCGCCTTCGAACTCGACGACGGTGTGGCCCGTATCCGAGAGGAGCGCCGACAACGAGGGGTCGTACCGCACGTTCAGCGCCGCGTTCGCGTCGCTCCCGTGTTCTCGTGCCGTGAGGAGGACGTTCGCGACGTGCTCGCTGACGCCGAACTCCGGATCGCCGGGGATGGTCGCCCGCCCCTTCACGTCGAAGATCCGCCCCGGAACGCCCGCGACGTCGTCGATGGTGGTGGCCTCGGGGACGCACTCGACGAGGTTCGACCCGACGTTGGGGATCAGCCCCGCAAAGCCGCTTGCGTTCTCGAGGGCTCTGAGCCCCTGTCGGACCGACGAGAGCACTCGCTCGGTGGTCCGGAGTTCGCTTTCGGGATCGTGGATCCGGAACTCGCCCTCGTGGTCGGCGAGTTCGGGCATCGACTTCTCGTGGAGGCCCGCCATGAGATCCCCGCGGGTTTCGAGCCGGCGGATCAGCACTTCGGCCTCGATGAGTGCCTGCACCCGGCTCATGTCGCCCGTCGAGAGCCCCTCGCCGACCCGTGCGATGAGTTCCTCGACCCGGTCGTCCCCGAGGACGGCCTCGTTGCGGGCGACCTCGCCGTGGGCGTACTTCGAGACGGCACTCTGGCTGATACCGAGCATCCCCGCGACCTCGCTCTGGGTCAACCCCCGATCGCGGAGGTCCTCGGCGAGCATCGACCGGAAGGTCGGCAGGAACTCCTCGACGACGACCTCCTCGACGAACTTCATCGTCCCTTCCCCCCCGACTCGGCCGATCCGTCCGGAGCGGACTCGTCCTCACTGCCCTCGGCGGGTCGCTGATCGCCGCCGAACTCGTGATCGCCTTGAATCCGCGAGGCCTGTGGACCGCGCTGGTCCTGGTACTTCGAGCCGCGTCCCGACCCGTAGGGTCGCTCGGCGGGGTTTTTCATCTCGGTGAACACCAACTGGCTGATCCGCATCCCGGGGGTGAGCGCGACGGGCGCGGTCCCCAGGTTCGAGAGTTCGAGCGTGATCTGGCCCCGATACCCGGGATCACAGAGCCCCGCGGTGGCGTGGACCACGATGGCGAGCCGACCCAGCGACGAGCGACCCTCGACGTTGGCGAGCAGATCGGGGGGGATCTCGACGCGCTCCTTCGTGGTGCCGAGGACGAAGTCGCCGGGATGAAGGACGAACTCCTCGCCCTCGTCGATGACGGTTTCGGAGACGTATTCGGAGACCTCCTGCTCGCTACCCGGGTGGATACAGGGGATGTTCGCGCGCTGGAACTCCAGGAACTCGCGTCCGAGTCGCAGATCGACGCTCGCGGGCTGGATCTGCAGGTTGGGGTCGTCGAGGGGATCGATCACCAGATCGCCCCGTTCGAGGCGACGCAGGATATCGGCGTCCGAGAGGATCATACCCGAATCAATCGGGTGGGGTGGTGTAAACCTTCCCGATGGCGAGTAGCCACCGCTATAACCTTCGGCGAGCCAGAGACGATATGAAACAGGCGATCGTCGCCCGCACGGACATCGGCATGGGACAGGGAAAACTCGCCGCACAGGTCGCCCACGCCTCGCTGTCGGCCTACGAGGACACCGACAAGGGCGCGCGCACGGACTGGAAGGGCGGCGGCCAGAAGAAGGTCGTGCTGAAGGCCTCGGGCGAAAAGGAGATCTTCGAGCTCGCGGACCGCGCGGAGCGCGAGGGTGTGCCTCACGCGGTGATACGGGACGCGGGCCACACCCAACTCGAATCGGGCACCATCACGGCGCTCGCGGTCGGGCCCGCCGCCGACGATCGGGTGGATCGCGTGACGGGCCACCTCTCGCTGTTCTGATCCCGGGTCGCCGCGACCCGGCCGCTTTACCGGCTCGCCGCCCAACGGGAGCCATGAGCGAAACCACGGTCCAGAAGGAGCGGCTCACGATCTACGCCGACTACGTCTGTCCGTTCTGTTACCTCGGTCGAAAGTCCCTCGAACAGTACCAGGAAACCCGCGAGGACCCTCTAGAACTCGACTGGCAGCCCTTCGACCTGCGAAGCGACAAACGGGGGCCGGACGGTGAGATCGATCACTCGGTAGAGGACGGAAAGGACGAGGAGTACTTCGAGCAGGCGAAGGAGAACGTCCGGCGGCTACAGGAGGAGTACGGCGTCGAGATGGCCCAGGAGATCACGACGGCGGTCGACTCGCTGCCCGCACAGGCCGCCTCGCTGTACGTCAAAGAGCGCCACCCCGAGCGCTGGCAGGAGTTCGACGAGGCGATCTACGCGGCCCTCTGGACGGAGGGCCGGGACATCGGGGATCGAGAGGTGCTCGCCGACCTGATCGAGAACGCGGGACTCGATCCCGAGGAGGTACTCGAAGCGAGCGAGGACGACGAGATGCGCGAACGCCTCGACGAGCACTTCGCTGAGGCCCGCGAGCGAGGCGTGACCGGCGTACCGACCTTCGCCTACGACGGGTACGCCGCCCGGGGTGCGGTACCGCCCGAGCAGCTCGAACGATTGGTCGAGGGGGAGTGAGTCACAGTCCCGCGACGAAGTCGAAGCCGTAGTAGGAGACGGCGGTCAGGATCACCGTCCAGAGGGCGATGCTCGCTGTCAGCCACGCCCCGACGGCCCGTTTTTCGGAGCCGGTCGCGAGCGCGATGAGCGCCGCGAGATGCACCCCAGTGACCATCGGCGAGCAGAGCGCCAGCCCGGCCAGCCCGTAGCGGTCCCAGATGGCCCGTGCCCGACCTCCGGCCCGCTCGCGCGGCTCTCCCTCCGTCCGGCGCCTCGTCCACCAGGCCCGCACCCGGCCGTGGAAGGCGATGACCGCATAGACCGACAGGGCGTTCCCGAGGAAGGCGAAGACGGCGACAGCGACGGCGTTCATCCCGAGGCCGATCCCGACCGGGATCACGAGGAAGATCTCGAACCACGGGATCGCGGCGAACAGGAAGACCAGCGCGTAGCCCAGCGGTCCGCCCGATTCGACGAACAGGTCGGTGGCCGAGCGTGCGGCGGATACGGGTTCGATAGCGATCACGAGCAGTCCGACGACGAGCCATGGGGGGGACCGACGTCTCAGGATCGAAGCGACACGCATCGTCATCGTCTCAGACGCCGTCGGTTTTAGATCCTATCGATCGTCGGTGTGTTCCTCGATGAACCCGAGGATCTCCTCGGCGCCCTGAAAACCCTTCGCCAGCCGGGCCACCCGCTGACCGTCCTCGAACAGCACCAGCGTCGGGACGCTCCTGATGTCGTACTCCTCGACGAGCGAGAGGTCCGTCTCCGGGTTGAGCATGACGACCCTCGCGTCGGTCGCCCGCTCGACATTGCCCAGTACGGGCTCGATCGACTGACAGAGCGTACAGCCCTTGGTGTAGAACTCCGCGAGCACGACGTCGTGTCCGTCCACGATCCGGTCGAGCTCCTCGCCGGTATCGATTCGCAGCGGCGTTTCGGCGGTCGCGCTCATGGGTACCCTAGAAGCTCCATCCGGTTAGGTGGATCGCCCGGAATCGCCTCACGAGAGCTGGTTCCGAGGGGTATTTCCACCCGGAGAGCCTCCTCTCTCCCATGGACGCGGCGCTCGGCGCGCCGGAGAAGATGCGAGCGCGCCACGAGGAGCTGACGCCGATGATGCGCCAGTACTGCGATCTCTGTGCGCAGTACGACGGGTCGCTGGTGCTCTTTCAGGTGGGGGACTTCTACGAGACGTTCTGCGAGGCCGCCGAGGTCTCGGCGCGGCTCTTGGAGATCACGCTGACGAAACGCGAGGATTCCACAGGGAGCTACCCGATGGCGGGCATCCCGATCGGTAGCGCCGAATCCTACATCGAGACGCTGCTGGACGCCGGCTTCCGGGTCGCGGTCGCGGATCAGGTTCAGGACCCCGAGGAGGCGAGCGGCGTGGTCGATCGCGCCGTCACGCGGATCGTCACGCCCGGCACCCTGACCGAGGACGAACTACTGCGAAGCGAGGACAACAACTACGTCGCGGCGCTGGCTCGCGAGGGCGAGAGCGCGGACGGCGAGGAGTACGGGCTGGCCTTTCTCGACGTTTCGACCGGCGACTTCGTCGCCACTGGGTCGAGTTCGGAGGAGACGATCAGGGACGAGATCAGCCGCTTTGCGCCCGCTGAGGCGATCATCGATCCCGGGTTAGAGGGGTTCGACGGGTTCGACGCAGACTGCATGGTCACGCCGTACGACCCCTCGGCGTTCGAGCTCGAGGGGGCCCGCGAGCTGCTCGATTCGTACTTCGGCACCCCCGAAAAACGGCTGGCGAGCGACGCCGAGATCAGCGCCTGCGGCGCGCTGCTCTCCTACGCCGAGTACGCCCGCGGCGGGCAGGACGGCCGTCTGGACTACCTCAACCACCTCACTCGGTACGAGCCCCGCGAGTACATGCTGCTGGACCGGGTCGCACTCCGTAGTTTGGAACTGTTCGAGCCGCGGGCGGTCGGCGGCGACGGCGAGCACACTCTCTTGGGCGTTCTCGACGAGACCGCCTGCGCGCTCGGTCGACGAAAGCTCACCGACTGGCTGCGCCGGCCCCTGCTGGATCCCGACCGGATCGAGGCCCGACTCGACGCCGTCTCCGAGTGGACGACGCTCGTCGGCGCCCGCGAGGAGGTTTACGACCTCCTCTCGGAGGTCTACGACGTCGAGCGCCTGATCGCGCGGGTCTCGCGGGGTCGGGCCAACGCCCGGGACCTGCGCGCGCTGAAGGACACCCTCGATACGGTCCCGGAGATCCGCGCGGCGATGGAGGGCGTCGAGAGCAACACCCTCCGCGAACTCCGGGGAGAGCTCGACGAACTGGAGGAAGTGCGGGACTTGATCGACCGCGCGATCAGCGAGAGCCCGCCGATCGAGATCACGGAAGGCGACGTGATCGCGCCGGGCTACGACGCCGGTCTCGACGAGCTACGAGAGACCGAGCGCGAGGGCAAGGACTGGATCGACTCGCTCGAGAAACGGGAACGCGAGCGCACCGGGATCGACTCGCTGAAGGTCGGGTTCAACCAGGTGCACGGCTACTACATCGAGGTCACGAACCCCAACCTCGATCGGGTGCCCGAGGACTACACCCGCAGACAGACCCTGAAGAACTCCGAGCGCTTCTACACGCCCGAACTCAAGCGTCGCGAGGACGAGATCATGGCCGCCGAGGAGCGCGCCGACGACCTCGAGTACGAGCTGTTCGTCGAAGTGCGTCGGGAAGTCGCGGACGAGTCCGAGCGGGTGCAGGCGGTCGCCGAGACGCTGGCGACCCTCGACGTGCTGGTCTCGCTCGCCGACGTCGCCGCGAAGTACGGCTACGCCCGCCCCGATATCGACGAAAAACCGGGAATCGACATCGAGGGCGGTCGACATCCGGTCGTCGAGCGTACCCAGGAGTCGTTCGTTCCAAACGGGGCCGAACTCTCCCCAGAGGAACGCCTCGCGGTGCTGACGGGCCCGAACATGAGCGGGAAGTCGACCTATATGCGCCAGGTCGCGCTGATCGCCATCCTCGCCCAGATCGGGAGCTTCGTGCCCGCGAGCCGGGCTCGAATCGGGATCGTCGACCGGGTGTTCACCCGCGTGGGCGCGAGCGACGACATCGCCGGGGGCCGGTCCACCTTCATGGTCGAGATGAGCGAGCTCGCGACCATCCTCAGAGGGGCCAGCGAGCGCTCGCTGGTCCTGCTCGACGAGGTCGGACGGGGAACGAGCACCGCCGACGGGCTGGCGATCGCCCGCGCCATCACCGAGTACGTTCACGACGAGGTCGGCGCTATGACGCTCTTTGCGACCCACCACCACGAGCTCACCGCGCTCGCCGACGAACTCCCTAGTGCCTTCAACCTCCACTTCGCGGCCACCCAAACCGACGACGGCGTCACCTTCCGTCACGACGTCTCGCGGGGAGCTGCCACTGCGTCGTACGGGATCGAGGTCGCACGCGCTGCGGGCGTGCCCGAGCACGTCGTCGAGCGCTCGCGCGCGCTCGTCGCGGAGGACGCTCTGGAGAACGCGACCGACGGCGGACGCGCTGTCGGCGACGACGGTACGGGGTCGGCCCCGGCTCCTTCGGAACCGATGTCCGATCCCCTCGCCGATGAACTCCGCTCGCTCGACGTCGCGAACATGACGCCCATCGAGGCGTTGACGACGCTCGACCGGCTGAAACGCGAGGTCAACGAGGATTAAGGCGAGAGCGCGACGAACTCGAACCCCTTCTTCGCGAGCAGCCGGCGGGCACGATCCGTCACCGAGGGTGCGACCAGTATCCCGCGGATCTCGACGCCGGCATGGAGGTCGCGTTCGAGCGCCTCGGCGTAGCGGTTCAGCTGGCCGACCGCGTCGGGACCGACCCGTCGGCGTTTCAGTTCGAGGATCACGACCCGGCCCTCCCGGTCCTCTCCATAGATATCGATCGCGCCAGCCGGAGTGTTCCGTTCGGTGGCGAGCGGCCGAAAGCCCGCCTCGATCAGTTCGGGCTCCTTCAGGATCCGGCGTTTCATGTCCTCCTCGGTCCCCGTCACCGAGAGCTCCGCGCCGCCCTCGCCGTCGGCCCCGACGTCGAAGACCGCGAGATGGGCGACCCGCTCGAAGCGCACCGCGAGCTTCTCGTCGGGGTTCGAGCGCCGGCTGTGGAGTTCGAGGGTTCCGTCCTCGAGTCGCGCCTCCTGCTCGCTGCCCGGGGGCTGCCAGTTGATCGGCTTCTGGCCCTCGTCGGTGTGGACCAGTACCGTTCCGTCGGGTTTGCACATGACGTGGCGTCGTCCGGGTCCCAGGCTGCTCTCCGCGCGGCCGTCGTACTCGACGGTGCACTCGCCGAAGAGCGTCGCCAGCGCGCCCCGCTCGATCGCGCTCGCCAGCCGGTCGTGGGCCTCCGCGGCGCTCGGTTCCGAGAGCGCGACGATCTTCTCGGTCGCTGTCACTGTCGTCCCTACCGACTCCGCGGGTAAAAGCCACGCTATCGCTGCGGAACGACCACTTCCGTCGTCCCGGCGAACCCCCGGACCCGGCTCTCGAGGTAAACCCACGCGGCCCGTTCGTCGAGCAACCCCGATTCGATCGCGTCGCCGAGCGTTGCCTTTATCGCATGGGTCCAGCCCCTGAGGTACTCCTCGCTCAGTCCCGCTTCGGGCCTGAGAGCGATACAGGCCCCGCCCATCGGGGTCAGGGAGTCGGCCGTTGGGACCGAGAACGGGAGGACGAAGTAGTCCGTCTCCCGATCCTCGCGGACGACGACCGTTTCATGGCTCCGAAAATCGACGGACTCGAAGACCGCGCGCCGCGAGAGGGCGCTCGCGACCGGCTCCGCCTCCCGCTCGGAGTGCTCGCGGCACTCGGCGAGCGTGTAGGCGCCGTTGGCGAGCCGCTCGGCGACGAGGGTTCTGCGGGCCACGCCCCCCTTGGCCCCGCCATCGCGTATAAACCTCCGTGGCTATCCGAACCGGGCAGGCGAGAGCGGCTTGAGGAGTCCCCTGTCGTTCCCGAGCAACCGATCCGCGAACAGGTCCGCCACCGCCGGCGCGAGGTCACGCCGAGCCCGCTCATGGCCGTCGCAATGGGGAGTCCTCGATCCTTGTCGCGCCGACCAGCGGTCGTCCGTCGGGGGTGATAATAGTTCCCGTGGCGTTGATACCCCGGGGCTGCGTGTGTCGGGGTATGAAGGGATTCGTCATCGCGGGGACCGCCTCGGGCGTTGGGAAGACCGTCGCCACGCTCGCGGCGATCCGCGCGCTTTCCGCGGCGGGCTACACCGTCCAGCCGGCGAAAGCCGGCCCCGACTTCATCGACCCGAGCCACCACGCTGCGGTCGCCGGGCGCGCCTCGCGCACGCTCGACCCGTGGCTCTGTGGCGAGTCGGGAATGGCGAGAAACTACTACCGCGGCGAGGGCGAGGTCTGCGTCGTCGAGGGGATGATGGGGCTGTACGACGGCGATACGAGCACCGCCCGGATCGCCGAACGCCTCGATCTGCCCGTCGTCCTCGTCTGCGATGCGAGCGCCGGCATGGAGAGCGTCGCCGCGAGCGCCCTTGGCTTTCAGGAATACGCTTCCTATGCCGGCCACGACATCGACGTGGCGGGGATCGTCGCCGGGCGGGCCCACGGTGGGCGCCACGAGCGGGGGATCCGCGAGGCGCTGCCCGATTCGCTCGCGTATTTCGGACGGGTTCCGCCGACCGAGGGGCTCGAGATCCCTGAACGCCACCTCGGACTCCACATGGGCGGGGAGGCCCCCATCGATCTCTCGACGCTCGACGAGGCCGCCGCCCACCTCGATAGCGAAGCGCTCGCCGAGGTCGCGCGTGCACCGCCGCGACCCGACCCCGTCGAACCGTCCCCCGCCACCGGAAAACGGGTCGCGGTCGCCCGCGACAGCGCGTTCTGCTTTCGGTATCCCGCGACGATCGAGCGCCTGCAGGAACGCGGCGAGGTCGTCCCCTTCTCGCCCGTACGGGGCGACGCGCTGCCCGACTGTGACGGCGTCTACCTCCCCGGCGGCTACCCCGAACTGTACGCTGGCGCGCTCGCCGAGAGTTCCGCCCTCGAAACCCTCGCCGAGCGCGCGGGCGAGGGACTGCCCGTCTTCGGGGAGTGTGGCGGGATGATGGCGCTTTCCGAGTCCCTGACGACCGTCGAGGACGAGAGCTACCGGATGGCCGGGGTCCTCCCTGCCGACATCGAGATGCGCGAGCGGTATCAGGCGCTCGATCACGTCGAACTCCGGGCGCGCGAGGATACCCTGTCCGCCAGGGCAGGCCAGTCCCTCCGGGGCCACGAGTTCCACTATTCGAGTGCCGAGGTGGGTTCGGATGCTCGCTTTGCCTTCGACGTCGAACGCGGGAACGGGATCGACGGCGAGCACGACGGCCTGATCGAGTACGACGTGCTCGGAACCTACGCCCACGTCCACGCCGAGAGCGGCGCGTTCGATCGCTTCTGCGAGGCGCTCTGAGAGGGTTTATCCGCCCGCCGGGACGAGATCCGGTATGAACGATCGTCTCCGAGCCGCACATCCCACGGAGCGCGAGGTCGGCATGGAGTACTACGCCAGTAGCGCCGAGGGGATCGGCGGGACGATTCGCGACCGCGACGAGGACTTCCGGGTCCGCGAGATCGAGGACTTTTCGACCCAGCCGATCGACGCCGACCCCGACGCCTACCCGCATCTCGTGATCCGCGCGACCCTCCGGGGCTGGGACACCAACGACTTCGCTCGCCGGCTCTCCGATGCAATGGGGGCGAGCCGCGAGCGGGTCTCGTGGGCCGGCACGAAGGACAAACGCGCCGTGACGACCCAGCTGTTCAGCGTCATGAAGGGCGATCCCGATGCGCTTCCCGACATCCGTGACGCGGAGATCGAGGTGGTCGGGCGCGCCGGTCGGGACCTGCAGTTCGGCGACCTGGCGGGCAACGCCTTCGAGATCCGGGTTCGCGACGGCGATCCCGAGCGGGTCGACGCGATCACCGAGGAACTGCGCGCGTTCGGCGGCGGTTCCGTCGGCGTGCCGAACTACTTCGGCCAACAGCGCTTCGGCAGTCGTCGGCCCGTCACCCACCGGGTGGGCCTGGCGATCGCCCGCGAAGACTGGCGCGGCGCGGTCATGGAGTATCTCGGCAATCCCCGCGAATCGGAGCCCGAGGACACGCAGGCGGCCAGAGGATACGTCGGCGAGACGGAGGACTGGGCGGGCGCGCTCGAACGTTTCCCGCGAAAGCTCGGGTTCGAGCGCGCCATGCTCCACCGGCTGGTCGAGGACGGGGCGACAGAGCCCGAGGACTTCCGCGCCGCCCTCGAAACCGCGCCCACCAACCTCCAACGGCTGTTCGTCAACGCCGCCCAGTCCTCCGTGTTCAACCGGATCTTGAGCGAGCGGCTGAAACGGGGCCTGCCGTTCGACCGCGCGGTCGCGGGCGACGTGGTCTGTTTCTCGGATGCCGCCGCTCCGGAGGGTCTCGTGCGCCCCGATACCGGCAGAACCCAGCGTGTGACTGAAAACCGTGTCGAGACGATAAACCGCCACGTCGAGCGCGGGCGGGCGTTCGTCACCGCGCCGCTCGTCGGCACCGAAACCGAACTCGGCGCGGGCGAACCGGGCGGGATCGAACGCGAAGTGCTCTCGGAAGTCGGCATTTCAACTGCCGATTTCGAGCTGCCCGGCGAGTTCGGCTCGACCGGCACCCGCAGAGCGATCCTGCTGACGACCGACCTTTCGGTCGAGGACGACCCGCTCGCGTTCGACTTCGTGCTCCCGAGCGGCTCGTATGCGACCGTTCTGCTTCGCGAGTACTTGAAGTGTGACCCGCGCGATCTGGGCTGAGACGGGGTAGATTCATCCTCGTGGCGGTCCTACAACGGGTATGACAGAGTTCTCAGTCGCCGGCGTTCGGATCACCCGTCGCGAGGTCCTCGGTGCGCTCGCGGCCGCCGTCCTGATCAACCTGGTCGGGGCGCTCGGCGTTCCCTTTACGACCCCCGACAGCGCGTGGTTCCAGGCGCTCGACAAGCCGTGGTTCTACCCGCCGGGTGCGGCCTTCGGCGTCGTCTGGACGGTCCTCTTTTCGCTCATGGGGATCGCCGCGTTCCTCGTCTACCGCCACGGTGTCGAGAACCGCGCGGTGAGGATTGCCCTCGGCCTCTTCGCCCTCCAGATGGTCGTCAACGTCGCGTGGTCGCCGGCGTTTTTCGCCGCCCAAGAGCTCCTGCTCGCGTTCGGGATCATCGTCGTCCTCTGGGCCCTGATCGTCGCGACCATCGCCGCCTTCTCGTGGGTAGACCGCCGCGCGGCCCTCCTGTTGGTTCCGTACCTCGCGTGGGTCTCCTTTGCGGCCGTGTTGAACTACTCGATCTGGGCGCTCAACTAGCCCTCCTCGAAACTCGTTCCCCTCCGGAGCTACTCGCAGGACGGGTTTGAACCGTTACTACTCGAACAGCTTCCCTTCCTCACCGATCCCGTCGATGCGCGCCCGCTCTTCGCGTGTAAGCTCGATTCCACCGGCCACGAGGTTCGCCTCCAGATGGTCGACGCTGCTCGCCTTCGGGATCGGGACGACGCCATCCGTGCCCGCGAGCCACGCGAGGCTCACCTGCGCCTCGCTGATCCCGCGCTCGGCGGCGATCCCTCCCAGAACGGGATCGTCGAACACCTTCCCTTGGGCCAGCGGCGAGTACGCCACGAGCGTGTGGCCGTCCTCGCGGGCGTATTCGAGCAGATCGTCCTCCCGGTAGAACGGGTGGCGCTCGACCTGGTTGGCGGTGATCGGCGAATCGAGGATCTCACTAGCTTCCTCGAACTGGGCGGTGGTGAAATTGCTCACGCCGACGTGCTCGATCAGCCCTTCGGCACGGAGCTCGTCGAACGCCGGCAGCGTCGCCTCGGGATCGTAGGCCTCGATCGGGCGGTGGACGTAGAGCAGGTCGACGCGGTCGAGACCCAGTCGGTCGAGGCTCTCCTCGGTACTCCGGCGCACGTCTTCGGGCGCGAGGTCATCGGCCCAGACCTTCGTCGCCACCGTCAGCTCCTCGCGGGGCACGTCGGCGCGGGAGATTCCCTCGCCGACGACGTCCTCGTTCTCGTAGATCTGGGCGGTGTCGAGGTGGCGATAGCCGATCTCGATCGCGCGGGCGATGGCGTCCGGGTCCTCGATGCCCATCGTGCCGAGGTCGATCTCCGGGAGCTGTAGTTCCATGTCCTCCCCTCGGGAGCCCGCGTCGAATGGCTGTCGGAAGCGGTCGGGTTTTACCCCAGGGAGCGGTAGGGAGTCCAATGCGGTGTCGCGCGTGTCACTCGGAGATCGACAAACCGGGCGATTACTGTCTGGTCTGTCGCTCGCCGAACGCCGACGGCGTGGTCTGCGAGATCGCCCGCGACCGGGTCGCGCTGACGATGCTCCACGAGGACGAGATCCTCGGCGAGACGATCATAACTACCGTTCCCGAATCCGGCGATCCCGCCGAGGTCGTCGAGCGCCGGAACTTCGCGGGCCGGGTCGCAGACGAGATCCGGAGGAAACGTCCCGAGGCTGTCTACGCCGCCGGGGATCGCGAGGTCCTCCGGGAGGTCCGCGCCCAGTTGCACTACGACTTCTATCGCGTCTCGGACGACGACCCCGTCGAGGCCGTCCGCAGTCGGCTCGGCGAGCCCGCGCTCGCGACCGTCGAAACACCGCCGAAGGAGAAGATCGGCGGCAGCCACTCGACGCTGATCGGCGGGCGCACAGGGATGAAGGTGATCCACCACGTCGCGGGCCATCCACACGTCAAGAAGGTGATCCCGGGACCGATCGACGCCGGCGGCAGCGGCTCGCGTTCGGGGTTGCGTGCGAAGGCGACCCGCGCCGGACGAAACGGCAACGTCCGGCTGCTGTTGCGGGACGGGTCGAGCGTGCAGGAGAACCGGGTCGTGACGACCGCCCCCGACCGCGAGACCGGCGAGCGGGTCCGGGCGGACTTAAACGACCTTCTCGAGGAGGAGGGCTACGGCGTGAGTTAGCCGAAATCCGGCCGGATTCAGTCAGTTCCTGACGGCGATCCTCCGAACGCGATCCACGAGCCGGTGTAGTAGGTCGCCGCCGACTGCACACAGGGCTCCCACTACCACTACTAACAGAACCCCGCCGATCAGGACGATCGGGCCGGCGACGAGGAGAAACGCCAGTCCGAACGAGTCCGAGAGAGGCTGGCTGATGAGGTCGATCACCCACCAGACGACGACCGGGATTATACCGACAAGCGCGGTCTGTGCCCCGGCATGAGTGGATCCCATTGGCCGGTCCGCAGAGAGATAGCCGGCGAGCACACACGCGAGGAAGAGCGCCTCGCCCTCGACTGAGCTCGGATCCTCCTGCCAGTTGAGGGCGACGGTCGCCGGGATCGAGGCGAGCCCGAGCAGCGTCGCCGTTCGCAGATCGTCGTCGAACCACTCGGCGACGTTCCACGAGGACGTGGTCGGCATCACCTACGAAATATACGTCATCTGACTTGATCGTTCGGGCTCGGCCGCGTTGCGGACGGCCCGAGGCGATCCGTACCCGGCGGTTTCGGACCCGGAGAGGGGTGCGGTTCAACAGGCTTATGTGCGCCCTGCGGGTAGTGACTGCCACTATGGCTAGAAGCAAATCGGGACGCGTCGGCAGCGCGGGACGCTTTGGCGCGCGCTACGGTCGCGTCGCACGCCGCCGGGTCGCGGAGATCGAGGACGACATGGAACACGCCACCGTCGACGGCGACGACGTCACCCGCGTGGGGACGGGCATCTGGAAGAACGAGGAGACCGGAGAGGTCTTCGCGGGCGGCGCCTACCGACCCCAGACGCCCGCCGGGCGCACCGTCTCGCGCTCGATCCGCGCGGCCCTCGACGAGTCGGACGACGAATGAGCTACAAGTGTTCGCGGTGCAAACGCGACGTCGAACTCGACGAGTACGGCGGCGTCCGCTGTCCGTACTGCGGCCACCGCGTGCTCCTCAAGGAGCGCAGCCGCGACGTCAAGGAAGTCGGCGTCGAGTGACGTCCGATCGGCTCCACGACGCTTCTCTTCGCTTCGACTACGATGACCAGCGCCGCGCCCGCCTCGTCGAGCGCTCGGTCCGTCCCGAACTCGAGGAGCTGGCCGACGAGCGCTCGCGGGCGTCCGTCTCACGGGACGGGGCGACCCTGTCTGTTCGGATCGAGGCGGGAGATCTCGTTGCCCTACGTGCGGCGGCGAACACCTGGCAGACGCTTATCGAGGTCGCAGAGCGGAGCGCGGCGGCGGTCGACCTCGTCGAGACGTAAAACGGGGGTTTTTCAGTCCGGACCACCTCGGTCGGGGTATGCAGGGTAACCTACCGCCGGAAGCACAGGAGAAACTCGAACAGCTCCAGGACCTTCAGGAGACGGCCCAGCAGGTCGCCACCCAGAAGAACCAGACCGAATCGACCCTCAACGACTCGCAGAACGCCCTCGAAACCCTCGAGGACGTCGACGAGGACACTATGATGTATCGCGAGGCCGGCGAGCTGCTGATCGAGACCGACCGCGAGACCGCAGAGGAGGAGCTCTCGGAGAAGGTCGACAGCCTCGAAGTCCGCCTCGAGACGCTCAAGAAACAGGAAGAGCGCGTCCAAACCCAGTTCGAAGAGCTCCAGGAGGAGCTCCAGCAGATGCTCGGCGGCGCGGGCGGCGGCCCCGCGGGCCCGGCAGGCGGCCCCAGCCCCGGCCCCGGCGGCGCGTAGATGGAACCCGCAGACGAAGAGGTCGTGCGAACAGCGGCTGAGGCCGCAGAAGGGCTGGTCTTTTCGCGGTATCGCCGCTCCGAAGTCGACGACCTCGACGTGACGGTGCGCTTCGAGGAGGGGATCCTCGAGGTCGACGTCTACCTGAACGTCGAGGACGAGAACGCGGACCGAGTCGCAGAGGACGCCGTCGCGGCCGCCGAGTCGGCCGTCGACGAGCTGTTCGCCGAGGACGGCGGATCCGAGTGAGCTGATCTCAGAAAGGCGCCTCGGCACGTTTTACGTCAGGACCAACAGCAGGAGGCTCACGGCCAGGACGGCGACGGTGACCGCGACGGCGAACGCGCTGCCGAGCGTCACCGCCGCGTTGGCCGTGCTGGCGAGCGATTCGGTCCGGTCGTTGCCGAACACCGTTACTGCGGTTCGTTCGCTCGCCAGCCCGGCCTCGACGGGTTCGAGGTCGTCGAGCGCGGTCCCGACCAGTCGGCCCACGAGCGCCTCGAGGTCGTCGTGATCGATCGCGGCTCCGACCTGGTTCGTCGCCTCGACCGTGTTGACGACGTGGGTATCGGTGGTCAGCACCTCCGCGGCGTCGACCCCGTCGAGCGCCCCCAGGAGCCGGTCGCGAAGCCCCGGCTCCATGTTGTTGCCGTCGATCAGCACGTAGGCGGTGGTGTGATCGCCGACCGCGACGACGGCGACCCGCACGCCGAGCGGACCGATCCCCTCCTCTGGCGTCCACTCGGTTCGATCCCAGGCGGTCCCCAGGCGGAGTCGGCCGTCGTCACCGTCGACCATTCGCTCGCCGGCCTCGGTCGCGGCCTCGATGAGGTCGAACGAGCGCGTGCTGCCGGGCGTGACGTGGCCCAAATCGGGGCCGGACAGCCCGTTGTTGCTGTTGTGGGCGTCCGCGACGAGCGCGTCCTCGAGGCCAGCGGCCCGCGCTTGCGCCCGGGCGGTGAGCCCGACGCCGTAGTCGACGTCGTCGGCGAACCCCGGCGCGAACGTCGAGACCAGCAGGCCGCCGTCGCCGAAGCGCTGGCCGAGCACCGACGCCTCGCCCGCCCGGACGCGGACGCCCGCGCTCGCGCTCGGGGCGTAGTCGATCCGGTCGTGGGCCCGTCTGGCCGCTTCGAGCAGCGAGTCCACCTCGCGCTCGGTGACGAGGTTGAAGTCGTGGCCGGCGGTCGCGTGCGGGGGAAACGCGAGCCCGTCGGCCTGCCGGGCGATCCGGGTCGGGACGTTGCCGCCGCCGATCTCGCCCATCGGCCCCGGATGGATCATCGGGAGGACGAACCGGGCCTTTTCCTCGCCGCCCGGTCGGCGAAAGGCGAGCACCGTGACCGGGACGATCGCCTCCTCGCCGAGCTGCTCGAAGAACACCTCGAGCTCGCGAGAGCCCTCGGCGACGTGGCCGATGAAACCCCGGAGGAAATCGAGCACCGAGACGCCGAAGCTGCGCCGCCACGGCCGGTCGATGGCCGCGAGAAAGAGGTGGACGCCGAGGGCATACAGCGCACAGAGAACGATCAGAAGCGAGAAATGTCGCGGTGCGAGCCCCGTGAGCGCCGCGGGCGCCTCCTCGGTACGGATCAGATAGGGTCGAAGCGAGCCGTCGAAAACCGGGCCGCCGATCTGGACGTACCGGTAGGTACCCCCGTAGACGAACAGCAACGCGGCCGCGACGGCGGTCTGGATGCCCGCGGGGATCGTGGCCACGGGCAGCGACGAACGGGACACCGCCATCACCACGAGCAGGCGCACGGCGAACACCGACGCCAGCCCGACGACGAGCGCGTCGAAGATGAACGGCTGGCCGAGACCGACGAGCGTCCCGACGACGTCCGCACACACCAACACGGCGACGACGAGCAGCTCCCCCGCGAGCGCGAGCAGCGCAGACCGGTTCGGCGTGAACTGCCCGCCGAGAAACCGATCGACGCCGGTCGTCGCGACCGCCGCGACGATCGTCGGCACCCAGACGTAGAAGATCCCCTGCCAGGCGTCGTGGCCGACGACCCGAAGCTCGGCGATCGGTGCGGTGGCTCCCGCCGCCGAATCGAACGACGCGACGCCGACTACGGCCGCGACACACAGCCCGACCGCCAGGCTGGCGTGCCACCGTGGCGCCCGAAAGACGTACCGCGAGAGGTCGGCGAGATCGCTCTGGGCCGCCGTCATTCTCTACGCCTCCGGTTGCCAGCAGGGTAAACGTTCGCTCGTGGCGCTCGCGAGCCCGGGGGCGGCTTCCCGACCGGCCGGTTCAGTCACGACAGCGGGCGGCGAAGTTCTCGAAGACTTCCTCGCCCTCCTCGGTGTGGGCGACTTCGGGATGCCACTGGACCCCGTAGAGCTCCCGCCGTTCACACCCCATCGCTTCGATCCCACAGATGTCGCTTTTCCCGGTGAGCGTAAACCCCTCGGGCAGCTCTTTGACCTCGTCGCCGTGGGACGCCCAGACGCGGGTTTCGGGCGCGAGTGAGCCGACCAGTGGATCGGTTTCGTCGACGATCTCGACGGTGACGTCGGCGTAGCCGCCGTACTCGCCGCTGCCGACCCGGCCCCCGAGCTCGTCGGCGATCACCTGCATGCCGAGACAGATCCCTAGCACTGGAACGTCCAGATCGAGGTACTCTCCGCAGTTGCCCGCTCGGTCGATGTCCGGCCCGCCCGAGAGGACGAGCCCGTCGGCGTCGATCTCCTCGGGCGGCGTGTCGTTGTCGATCGTTTCCGTATCGATCCCGAGGTCGCGCAGCGCGCGACCTTCGAGGTGGGTGAACTGGCCGTGGTTGTCGACCACGTCGATTCGCATACCCTGGGTAACTGATGGGGGGCCAAAAGGGGCGCGATCAGCGCTCCTCGCGTTCGCGCTCGCTCGCGCGCCGAAACCCGAGTTCGTCGAGTTCGCGACTGCGCCTGTCCTCGGCTGCCGCGAGCGCCGAGGCGCTCGGCGACGCGTCGTCGTCGATGCGTGCCCACGAGCCGTGGACCTTCGCGTGACACCACCGACAGAGGACGACCGTGATCTCGTGGGCCGGCTTCCCGTCGGTCCCCTCCCGGTCGCCGGGATCGTCCGCGTCGTCGGCATACGAGAGGTGGTGTTCCTCGAGCAGGGGACGTTCGCCCGTATGGGCCATGCGGCGCTCCTCGAGCCCGCAGCGGCGACACGTTCGCTCGTTCGCCCGCGAGCGAAAGTGCGGACAGTCGCGCCATTCGACGCCGTCCTCGCTCGCGACACAGGCGTACTCGGCCGCACGTCGGTCGCGCGCGAACTCCGGGTTCGCCTCCGGGCGCTCGATCGCGAACCGACAGCGCCCGTCGTCGGTGCAGTGATCACAGCGCTCGGCGTGTTCGTAGGGGTCGTCGACGCCGACTGAGGTTCCTTTCGGCGTGTGTTCCATTTCCCGGGATACACCCCGTTTCGAGCGATTCGGCCAAAAGGGTTCCGCGGGCCACAAGGCTCATGTCATCGGTTTTCCCACACCATCTGTGCGCCTCGTTCACCGTGACCTCGACATCGTCGTCGCCTCGAACGTCGAGGTCGCAGACTCGTTTCTCGCCCGCGCCCGCGGGCTGATGTTTCGCCGGCAGCTACCCGATGACTACGGACTCGTTTTCGAGTTCGGAAAACCCGTCACGCGGTCGTTACACATGCTGTTCGTCCCGTTTCCGATCGACGCCGTCTGGCTGGTCGACGGGGAGGTCACCCACACCGCACGTCTCGACGCCTGGACCGGCTTCGGCCGGGGCCGGGCCGACACGATCGTCGAGCTCCCGGCGGATGCGGGCGGGGGGATTCGCGAGGGAGACCGGATCGAGGTGGCGCGCTGACCGGGATCTCCGTCGGAACCGGCAGTTTGATATGCAGTGTCTCCCTCGGTTGGAGTACAATGGAGAGCAACCCTCACCATTCGGACTCGGAGGATAGAGGAAGTCGGGGCGACCCGGCTGGATGCGAAATTCTCCCCCGAATATAATCGCTTTACCCAACTGTTGGATTCGATCGACTCGGTAGACCTTCTCGATACCACGCTCCGCGACGGCGAGCAAGCGCCGGGTATCTCGCTCTCCCCGGAGGAGAAAGCCGAGATCGCCCGCACGCTCGACGCCGCTTCCGTCCCCTACATCGAGGCCGGTAGCGCCTGCACCGGCGAGGGCGAACGGCGCACCATCTCGCGGGTGACCGACCTCGGGCTCGACGCCACCGTGACGAGCTTCGCCCGCGGCGTACAGAGCGACGTCGACCTCGCACTCGATTGTGGCGTCGACGGCGTCAACCTCGTGGTGCCCGCGAGCGACCGCCACATCGAGGGCAAGGTCGGCTCTACGCGCGGGGACGTGATCGAGCGCACCGTCGAACTGGTCGACTATGCCACGGATCACGGCCTCTGGGTCGAGGTCATCGGCGAGGACGGCTCGCGTGCGGATCCGGACTACCTCGTCGACCTGCTCGGAAGCGCGCTCGACGCCGGTGCCGACCGCGTTTGTTATGCCGACACGGTCGGCCACGCGGGTCCCGAGGCCGCCTACGAGGCCGTCTCGCGGCTCGCCGAACTCGGGCCGACGAGCACCCACACCCACGATGATCTCGGGCTGGGAATGGCCAACGCCCTCGCGAGCGTCGCGGCGGGCGCGGACCTCGTTCACGCCACCGTCAACGGCGTCGGCGAGCGCGCGGGCAACGTCGCCACCGAGGAGGTGGCGATCGCGCTCGATCACTGCTACGGCGTCGAGACGGTCGATACCACGCAGCTGTACGACCTCGCGGGGCTCGTCTCCCGGTACACCGGCGTGCCCCTGCCCCCGAACAAGGCCGTCGTCGGCGAGAACGCCTTCGCCCACGAGAGCGGGATCCACACCGACGGCACCCTGAAGGACGAGCGGATGTACGAGCCCTACTCCCCCGAAAAGGTGGGTCGCGAACGCCGGCTCGTCCTCGGGAAACACACCGGGCGGGCGGGTGCGCGCGCCGCGCTCGCAGAACACGACGTCGAGGTGAGCGAGGAGGACCTCGCGGAGATCGTTCCGCGGGTCAAGGGACTCGCCGACCGTGGAAAACGCGTCACCGACGCCGACCTGCTGGCGATCGCCGAGGACGTGCGCGGTACCGAGCGCGACCGCCGGGTCGAACTGCTCGACCTTACCGCCGCGAGCGGCGGCGACACCCCGACCGCGAGCGTTCGCCTGCGGGTCGACGACGACGAACGGGTCGCAAGCGGCGTCGGCAGCGGGCCGGTCGACGCGGCGGTATCGGCGGTCCGCGAGGCGCTGGGCTCGGCGGCCGACGCCCAGCTCGACTCCTATCACGTCGACGCGATCACCGGCGGCACGGATGCCGTGGTGACCGTCGAGGTAGCGATGTCGCGGGGCGATCGCACGGTGACCGTCGCGCGCAGCGACGCCGACATCACGCGCGCGAGCGTAGTGGCGATGGTCGACGCGCTCGATCGACTCCTCGTCGACGAGCCGGCGCCGATCGTCCCGGCGGACGACTAATCCTCGATCCGACGCAGTTCGACCTCGCCGGTGGCATAAACGGTGATTCGGTGTTCCTTGAGCGGGAACTGGACGATCCCGTTGTCGCGGTCGGTGCGGTGACGGACGGGTCTGAACAGCCCGTCGAGACAGTCCGGATCGATCACGTCGGCGAGCACCCGCGAGGAGGGCCCCTCGACGTCGACGGCCTCCTCGATGGCCTCGATGACGGTCGTACTGAGCGCGCGCCGGCTCTCGAAGTCGTGAGTCGTCCGATAGACCGGCGATCCCTCCCCGACGGACACGGTGCGATCGCTGGGACGACCCTCGTCGGTCATGGACTATCGACCCTTGGCGACGCGCACATAATATATTCGACCATTAACCTCCACGCATAAATATGTTATCGCTTACCGGAGAAATCGCCCCGGCGCTGGAAGCAGCGAAACGGCCCGGTCGGTATCGGGTTCGTCGATCGGAACGGCAGAAAGCGCCGAGGGAGAGATTTGAACTCTCGAGTCCGTAAGGACAGCAGATTTCGAATCTGCCGCCTTGGCCAGGCTAGGCTACCTCGGCTCGTCCCTTTCTACACGCGAGTGTATTTTAGTTGTTTCGCTTTCATTAGTGATACTGATTGACACACACGGGAGCAACCAAACTTATCAATTTTACTATATTTGTGGCGAATCGAACCCGAGCGCGTCGAGCGCGAGGTGGTCCGCGACCAGCCTCGCGGCCCGGTCGTAGGGTGAGGTCCGGTCGGAGGAGTCGGGACGCTCGCGGCCGGCGTGCTCGAAGACGTGGTCGAGAAACGCCTCGCGTACGATCCGGTTTTCGAACACGCCATGGAGATAGGTTCCGAGCGTACGGCCGGTTGCCGCGCCTTCCTCGTCGAAGGGACGGGCGGCAGGACCCGTCAGACGGCTCTCGCCCATGTGGATCTCGTAGCCCGTCACCCGACCGCGCGCGCCCGCGAGCGGGCCGACCCCACGGAGTTCGCGCTCGACGCGCTCGACGCGTTTCTCCTCCGAGAAACGCGTTTCGACCGGCAGGAGGCCGAACCCCTCGATCACGTCCTCGTCGCCGGTGCCCTCGACGGCGGCGTTCGTGATGCGCTCGCCGAGCATCTGATAGCCGCCACAGAGTCCGACGATCGGGCCCGAAAACTCGCGAAGACGGTCGCCGAAGCCAGCCTCGCGGAGTTCGAGCAGGTCGTCGACGGTGTTCTTCGTTCCGGGGAGCACGACCGCGTGTGCGCCGTCGAGCACCGACTCGGGCGGGCCGTAGGCGACGCCGACGCCCTCCTCGCGTGCCAACGGTTCGAGGTCGGTGAAATTGGAGATCCGCGAGAGGCGAGGAATCGCGATCCGCACTCCCTCCGGGTCGCCGTAGACGGTCGTCTCGCCCGCTGCGGGGAGCGAGACGCTGTCCTCCTCCGGGAGACCGGGGTCGTCGTAGGGGAGCACCCCGAGGACGGGGACGCCGGTTCGGTCCTCGATCTCCTCGATCCCCGGTTCTAGGAGGTCGGAATCGCCCCGGAACTTCGTGATCAGCGCGCCGACCACCCGCTCGCGGCAGTCCTCCGGCATGAGTTCGAGGGTGCCATAGAGGCTCGCGAACGCGCCGCCGCGTTCGATGTCACAGACCAGCAGGACCTCCACGCCTCGCGGGCCGCCCGCTCGCCCCTCCGACGCGCCCCGATCCGCGAAGCGGGCGGTCTCGACATTCGCCAGATCCCGGTCCGCGAGGTTGATCTCCGCGATACTTCCTGCGCCCTCGGCGATCACCACGTCATACTTCGCGGCGAGGCGCGCGTGGGCACGGCGGGCGGCCTCGCGGGCGCGCTCCCAGCCGTTCTCGTAGTACTCGCCCGCCGCGACGTTTCCGACCGCCTCGCCGTCGATTATCAGTTGACTCTCGCCGTCGCCGCGTGGTTTGAGGAGCACGGGGTTCACGTCGGTGGTCGCCTCGATCCGGGCGGCCCGCGCCTGCACGTACTGGGAGACGCCGATCTCGCCGGCCTTCGTCGGATCGCCGGCCCGCGGGACCGCACGGGCGTTGTTCGACATGTTCTGGGCCTTATACGGTGCGACGGCCACACCCTGATCGGCGAGGTGGCGACACAGCCCCGACGCGACCGTGCTCTTGCCGACGTGGCTCGCGGTCCCGGCCACCAGAAGGGTGCGGGCCATTCAGTACTCGGTGCCCTTCCGGGCGCGCTGGCCCTCCTCGAACTGGTGTTTCTCCTTTTTCACATGGGTCACGAGGTCCGCGCCGTCGTAGAGGTACTCCGGCTTCTCGTGGCCCCCCGTTAGAACGAGTTCGAGATCGGCGGGTTTGTCCTCGATCAACTCGACGAGGTCGTCGGGATCGACCAGCCCCCTGTTGGCGGCGTAGACGACCTCGTCGAGGATCAGCATGTGCACTCCTTTCTCGGGCTTGCCGTCGAGCGCGAGCGGTTCGTCGAGATCCGCCGCCCGTGCCGCCTCGACCAGCTCCCGTGCGCGCTCGAACCCGGCGTCGGCCTCGCTCTCGTGGTCCGTGTCCTCGCTGCCGTCGCGCATGCCGTGCCAGCCGTAGTGGCCCGCGTTCTCGTAGGAGAAGCTCGGTATCGCTCGGATCGCGTTGTACTCGCCCCGGACGTCCTCGACGCTCGAGGCGCCGCCCTTCATGAACTGGAGCATATGGACCCGATAGCCGTGGCCCGCGGCGCGAAAGCCCATCCCCATCGCCGCCGTCGTCTTTCCCTTCCCGTCGCCCCACCAGAGCTGGACGCGCCCGAACTCCGCGGGCGCGCTCGATTCGATCTCGTGGGCTTCGGGCGTCCGTCCCCGTCCAGGGGTGTTCTCGAGAGCCATACCCACCCCTTATCGTGGATCCACTTCGTCCGTTCGGTCCCCTACCCGGTAGACTGCGGCACGCTCGGTCGTCTCGACCCCGTACTCGGCCTCGGACGGGGTCGGGATCTCCCGCTCGGAATAGCGCGAATCGAGGCTTGCGACCACCGCCTCCCGCACGCAGGCGCGGGTCGCGGCGCCCACCGGTGTCGCACTCCCGGTGAACTCGACGGGCTCGCCCGCGGGGTCGCAGGCCGCGACGACGGCGTCGGTGGTCGTCCCCGGGACGCCTGCCCGCTCCATGAGGGTCGCGGCCTTGGCCTCCGCGGCCACGGTCAGGAGGTTCGCGAGCGCGCCGCCCCGACAGTCGCGGGTCGTCCCGACGATCACGTTGACCGTCCCAGCCCCCTCCTCGGCCGGCACGCTCGGCTCCCCCGAAGGCGCCATCGGCAGCGCCGCCGGGTTCGAGACGCCGGCGGTGGCGATCGCCTCCACGGGGCCGTAGCGTGCGCCGCGGGCGTGTTCGAGGTCGACGCCGGTCAGCAGCGCCGGCCCCGGGCGCTCGAACCGCGCGCGCTCGCGTCGGGTTGCGACGTAGCTCGCGAGGTCGGTCCGCCCCCAGCTCTCGGGAACCGAGACGTTGTACGCCACCGGTCCCTCCGAGAAACCACCGTCCCAACCGGTGCTCAGCCACCGAGTCCCCTCGCGTTCGACCCGTAGAACGCCCTCGCGGACCCGCGTCTCAAACATCGAGGAGGACCTCGATCAGTCGATCGTTCTCCTCGGGGGTCCGGACCGCGACCCTGACGTGGGAGTCGAGCCCGCGAAAGGAGCGGGCGTCCCTGACCGCCAGATCACCCTCGCGGACCCGGTCGAGCACCCGGTCGACCGACCGCGCGCCGGTGTCGAGCAGGAGGAACGGGGCCTCGGAGGGCACGACGTTATACTCGCTTTCGAGGGTCTCAGCCATCCGCGCGCGCTCGGTCCGGACGCGCCGACGGGTCTGCTCGACGAACCCGTATTGGGCCATACAGTGGGCGCCGACCGTGGCGGCGGGGGTTCCGAGGTTCCAGGCCCGTCGGGCGTTTTCGAGGCGCTCGCGGCGCTCGCCAGTCGCGACCAGGAACCCCGCCCGGAGTCCCGGCAGCCCGAACAGCTTGGTCAGCGATCGGGCGACGACCGCCCCCACACGGCCCGCCATCGAGTGGCGGTCGGTGAACCCCAGAAAGGCCTCGTCGACGAGCAACGCGGTGTCGGCCTCTCGGCAGCGCGCGAGGAAATCCAGCAGATCGCCCGACTCGTAGGCCGTCCCGGTGGGGTTGTTCGGGTTGCAGACGATCGCCATCGCGTGGTCGGCCGGGTCGCTCTCGCAGACCTCGTCGTGGGCGACGAACTCCACATCGGCGCCCTGGAGGTGAACCTCGCGGGCGTACTCGCCGAAGCTCGGGGTCGGGACGAGCACCGATTCGTCCCGCGAGACGGTCGTCGCGATCGCGAGCCGGATCCCCGCGAGCCCGCCCGGCGTCGGCACGACTCCCTCGGGCGGACAGTCGACGTACTCGCCCGCGGCGCTGCGGTACTCCGGGTAGGCGTCGTCCGGATAGCGCCTCGACCGGGCGAGCGCGTCCCCGTAGACGTCGGCGACCCCTGGCGGCGTTCGCGGGTTGACGTTCGCGCTAAAATCGATGACCTCCGGCTCGGAACAACCCCCGTGTGGTACGCGTCCGACCCTCGCCGCCGTGTCCGGATCCATACCGACGCATGACCGCGCGGGGTTAGAAGCGTTCGGACGCCACGCGTTCGGCGACCGCCAGGTCGGCCGGTTCGTTCACGTTGATCGCGAGCCCGACCCGATCCACCCTCTGAACCGACTCTTCCCCCTCTCCAACGACGTTCACTCCGGTCGGCGCGAGCGCGCGCCCCTCGCGTTCGAACCGCGTTCCGACGCTGACGCCGAGGGCACGCTTTCGCTCGACGGGCACACAGACCGTGCGCGACCCACGTTTATACCCATCGAGGGCGGCCCGGACGTCCGCCGGCAGGAGGCAGGGCAGGTCCGCGGTGAGGGTCACGACCGGCGGGTCGATCGCGCTGAGCGCCTGTGAGAGGTCCTCGACGTAGCCCGCGCCGGACGTTTCGATGATCGGGACGCGACCGGCGAGACGTGCCCGCGTCTGGGGAGTGTGTGTCGAGGGGGCGGCATGGACGGTCCCGACGACGGGCGCGACGGCGTCGAGCACCCGGTCGACCATGGGCGTTCCCCCGACTTCGACCAGCGGCTTCTCGCCCATCCCGAGACGGGTGCCCCGCCCGCCGCACATCACCAGAGCGTCCACGCGATCACCCCCGCGTGCAGTGCGAGGACCCGCCCGAGTTCGTTCGTGGCCCCGAGCACGTCGCCGCTGATCCCGCCCAGTCTGTAGTGCGCCCACCGGCCGAGCAGCGCACCCGACAGCGTCGCACCGCAGACGGCCGCCAGCGCCGGCACCGAGATGAGTGCGGCGGGAACTGCGGCCGCAAGAGGCGCGAGGAGCGTCCCCGATTCCTGTCCGACGAACTGTGAGCCCAGTCCCTCGTGGGCCAGCTCGCCGAGACGGATCAATAGAGCGACGGCGAACTTCGCGCCGACCTCCGCGGCCAGCACGATCCCGGCGGCCGCGGCCAGCGGCAGCCCCGCCAGCGCCACCCCCGCGAGCGCCAGCCCCGCGAGGACGATCCCGAGCGCGAGGAGCGCCCCGACGCCGACCGTCGTATCGCGCATGACCGCGCGGCGCTTCTCCCGGTCGCCGTGGACGACCGCCGCATCACCCAGGTCCGCGACGCCGTCGGCGTGGTTGACGCCGGTGACGAGGTAGACCACGGAAACGAAGGCGAACGCGGTGCTCGGCCCGGGGAGCGGGAGCAGGAAGGGGACCGAGAGGAGCGCCCCGACGACGTAGCCCGCGATCGGGAAGGCCGCCGGGCTTTCGCGAAACGCTTCCCAGGCGCGCTCGTCGCGGCCGACCGGCAGGCGCGTGAGGAAGCCGAGCGCCCCCCGGAGGGCGTCTACAGCCATGCGACCACCCCGGCAAGGGCGTACGAGAGCGCGCCCGCGAGCGCGACGATCCTGACCCCGCGGCGGGCGTCGGCCCCCGTCGGCAGGTCTCTAGAGGGATTTAGGACGTAGACGCCGGGTTTTTCGAGGCGCACGTCCAGCAGGCCGGCGAGCGTCGCCATCGGCCAGCCGGAGTTGGGGGAGGGCGGCGCGCCGGCCCACTCGCGGGCGCGAACGAGCGCGCCCGGTCGGCGGGCGGCGAGCGCGAGCAGGGCGGCGCTTGCGCGTGCGGGCAGCCACATGACGTAGTCATCGAGGCGGGCGCTCGCGGTGCCGTGGGGCTTCTCGGGGTAGCCGAGCGTCGAATCGAGCGTGTTGACCGCCTTGACCCAGGCCGCCCCACCGGCCCCGAGCGACGGCGAGAGCGGGGCGAGCAACGCGAACGCGGAAAGCGGTGCGACCAGCCCGTCCGCGAGGTTTTCACTGGCGCTCTCGACGGCGGCGCTCCGAAGTTCGCCCGCCGAGAGCTCCTCGGGGGTACGCCCGACGAGCGCCCGCACCGCCTCGCGCGCCCCTGCGAGGTCGCGCTCGCTTTCGTCGATCACCGTCCGCGCGACGTCCAGCAACATTCGCAGGCTCGTCGTGGCGAACAGCGCGCACCCGGCGGCGAGGATCCCGAAAAAGGGACCGAGCGAGCCGGCCAGCGCGACGAACCCCGAAACAGCGCCCGCGACGAACAGCGGACAGAGGAAAGCGATGGCCAGCCCCGCCGTTCCGGGATGACTCCACTCGCGGTCGGCTCGCTCGACCGCCCGGCCGAACCACGCGACGGGATGGACTTCTGTTGGTGGTTCTCCCAGCGCGAGTTCGAGGCCGACGGCGAGTGCGAGCGCCGCGAGCACGAGGCTCATCGCTCGCGCTCGCAGTCGTCGAGCAGCGCGGGCACCTCCGACAGCGCGATCCCATCGAGGACGATCGCGCGCCCGCCACAGGTCGCGATCCCGCCGTCGGCGACGGGCGAGTCCCCGACGTGCGTGAGCGTTTCGACGGACGTTCCGAGCCCGGTGGCGACCGCCTCGAACGCCTTCGGGTGGGGTTTCCGCCAGCCACAGTCCACGCTCGAAACGACCGCGTCGAACTCCCCGCGCAGGTCCGCGCGGATCAGCGTCCGGGCGACCAGTTCGGGCACGCTGCAGTTCGAGAGCAGGCCGACGGGCCCCAGTTCGTGGGCCGCCACGATCGCCTCGCGGGCTCCCTCTCGGACTTCGACGTCGGGGTCGAACGCCGCGATCACGGCTCGTCTGGCCGCGTTCTCCGGGACGTTGACCCCACAGGCGGCGAGCGCCCACGCGACGTGGGCGTGAAGGGGAACCTCCGCGCCCTCGGGAGCGTCGATCTGCGGGGTGCGGTAGGCCTCGTCCCATTCGGTGGGGACGTCGACGCCGCGGGCGGCGAGTTCGGCCGCGATCGCCCGTGCGGGATCGTCGGGCTTCGGCGCGCGGACCAGCGTTCCGAACAGGTCGAACGATACTGCCACTACCCCGTGATTGGCGAACGCGGACTTGAATCGCTCGGTCGTCCCGGCACCGGGTGCCCTGGCCTGCGAGCCGCCCGCCCCCGAGACAGTCCGCGAATCGGTCCGCGGGCGGAGAACGCGACCGCAAGCAGAAGTATGAGGGGACTGGCTGTGGGAGCCTCCATGGATATCGATGGTTGAACAGCGCTGTCTATCGTCTCCCGGTAGTATCGCCACCGCGAACCGATCAGGACGGTTCCGTCGAGCGAGCCCCGACGCCGGACGGACCGACGACGGATCCGACGGTTCGCGAGGCGATCAGCTACTGTCTCGACGCCGACGAGGCCGTCCGGGAGTTCGTCGAACCGATGGGCCGGCGGGTCTATAGCCCCCTTCCGAGACGGGTCGCCGAGGAGTGGGACCTGCCCGTCGAGCAGTGGGCCGCGATCCCGAATCCGAAGAACACGGAGCGCGTGAAACGGCTGTTCGAGGAGGCAGACGAGACGAGCGGCCAACTGAAGATCCTGACGTCGAAGGACCCCGTCGCAACGGAGTTCGCCGAGGCGCTGGCGGGCGGGCTGCGGGACGCCGGTCACGGCGCGCTCGTCACCTCGAAACCGTGGTCGAGCTACCTCGAGACGGTCGTCACGGGTGCTGCGAGCGATTACTCGTTGTTCGTCGGTGAGATCACGGGCACCTCGGATCCGGACTCGTTTCTGTACCCGACGTCCCACGAGAACATGGCCGGGAAGACCAACGGCGTCTTCGAGCGCGACGACGAGGTGATGGAGCCCATTTTGCAGGCCCGGACCACTCTCGATTGGATGCGCCGCCGGGACCTCTACGAGACGGCGATTACGGGACTGCTCTCGGATCGGGCCCTCCTACCGCTCTGTTCGATGACCAACAGCTTCGCGACGACCGACCGGGTCCGGGACTTCCGGGTCCATCTGATCCCCGAGGTCAATCCGCGACTCGCGGGCACCGACCCCGTCGTGGAGGTCCGGTCGTGAGCGAGATGTTCGGCGTGGGGACGGCCGTTGCGCTCGGCGTGGGCGGGATCGTCGGCGGGGGGATCTACGCGGCGATCGGGATCGTCGTCGCGGCGGCCGGCGTGCTGACGTGGTTCGCCTACTCGCTCGCGACCGTCGTCGTGCTCTGTTGTGCCTACTCGTACGTCAAGCTCAACGAGATCACCGACAACAGCGGCGGTTCGGTGTCCTTCCTCGAGGAACTGACCGACCGGACGACGGTCGCGGGCGTCATCGGGTGGACTCTCGTCGTCGGCTACATCGGTACGATGGCGATGTACGCCTACGCGTTCGGTGCGTACGGCCGGATGATGCTCGGCATCGAGTACGTCTGGGGGCTGCCGATACGGCAGTTCCTCTCCGTGTTCGTCATCGCCGCCTTCGTCGGGCTGAACCTGTTGGGGGCGGGCTCGACGGCCGCCGTCGAGCGGTATCTCGTCTTCGTCCAGGCGGGGATCATTGGCCTGTTCGGCCCCATCGCGCTCTGGTTCGGCTTCTCGAACCAGATTCTCCAGATAGGGTTCTCCGAACTCGGCCGCTCGCTCTCGAGTTTCGATTTCAACCCGATCATCGCCGCCTCGGTCGGTTTCGTCTCCTTCGAGGGGTGGCAGCTGCTCTTTTACGACCAAGAGCAGTTCGACGACCCCGACGAGACGATCGCGAAGGGGATCTTCATCTCGATCCCGATCGCCGCGTTCATCTACGTCCTCGTCGGGTTCGTCATCACGAGCCTGCTGCTCGAGGAGGTCGTCGCCGCCCAGCCCGAGGCGGCGCTGCTCTACGGCGGGCTCGTGATCTCGAAGTGGCTCGCGCTCGCCAACCGCGACCGCGGGACCATCAACGCCCTCCCGCCGCTGGTCGGTACCGTCGGGTCTGCCGCCTTCTTCGTCATGCTTACGTGGTATCTCTACGCACAGCTTCCGTCGGTCTTCTGGCTCGTCGTTCTCATCGCGGCCGCGGTCTTCACCGTCGAGGCGGTCTACTTCGAGCGCAGGTCGATCGCGCAGGGGCTTCGCGAGGCCGAACGACAGCTGTGATATCTGCCGTGTCCGACCGCCTCTTGTGATGTTGATGCGGTTCGATTCGCCCTCGCGTTCGAGAATCCCGTCGTCGTATCGCTGACTTTGGCGAGCGCTCGCGCCTCGTCCCCGCGAAGGGGACTAATACCCTCGTCCCGAACGGTCCGTATGGCCGACGGAGTCCTCTCGCGACTGCTGCAGGGCGGGTTCAGGGAACAGAACGCGCGCCTGCGGATCGACTGGATGACCCACACCGACGAACGGATCCTGGAGCTGCTCGCGGAGGAACCGGCGACGCCGAGTGCGGTCGCCACACGCCTCGAGAAGAGCGAGGAGTACGTCGCCGACCGCTGTCGCCAGCTCGCCACCCGCGAGCTGCTCGCGCGCGAGGACGGCGTGTATCGCCTCGCCCAGCGGGGACGGCGCTACCTCGACGGCGAACTCGACCCGGAGAAACTGGCCGACGACGCCTGAACACTGCGGCCGTCTATCGGTCTTTGTCGGGCGACATGTGTGTCGGTCGAACTGCACACGAACTGCGGGGCGCTCATTGCGGTCAACTGTACCATCCGTCTTCACCAGCGAGCGATTGGTTCGCTCGATCCATAGTACGAAACGGATACCGCATCGCGCCGCGAGCCGCTCGGTCCTCATGTGCGTTCGGAGAAGTCCGCTCTCCCCGATTCGAACGGGGGACAAGCCGATCTACAGTCGGCTGCTCTACCAGGCTGAGCTAAGAGCGGGCGACACCTACCGGTCGTGCGTTTCCGGACTTAAGGGTTGTTATTCACCCGAACCCGTCCCCGACGGGAGACGCGCGTCCGACGCGATCCTAAACGTTGATATACTCGGGGTAGCTATAAACGCCCAGTTCGATGAGCAAGGTAACCTTTCGCGCGGACGACGACCTCGTTGCCCGCATCGAGGCGATGGACACCTCGAAAAGCGAGGTCATGCGCGAGGCGCTCCGCGCGTACCTCGGCTCCGAGCCCAGCGCGCCCGGCGGGACCGAGGGTTCGCTCGATTCGCTCATCACCGACAAGATCGACCGACGGATCGACGACCGACTCGCCGGCGGCACCGACCTCACCGTCACCGTCGCGATCGAAGACGACCGAGTTCGGACCGAACGCGACGCGAAAGCGGCGCAAACGACGCAAACGGACGAAGACACGCCCGACGATTCGACCGGGCGGGAACACGCCTGCCAGCAGTGTGGCGAACCCCTCGAAGACGCGCACGCCTACTGTCCGAACTGCGGCGAGAAGGCCACGGACCCCGCGACCTGTCACTGCGGGATCGAGCTCCGATCGGACTGGGCGTTCTGTCCCGACTGCGGCCGTCGGACGCCCGCCGCGGACGTGCTGGACCCCTGACGGGCGAATCGGCCGGTAGTTTTAATAGTTCCCGCGGGTACGGTACGGCCATGTAAGACACGTCTTACGTGCTGGCCATCGACTCGCCACGGATGGGGCGGGTCTGGCCGTTTTGTAAGACACGACGACTGCATTTCGGTCCTCGTCTTACACAAGGGGAAGAATCATGGAACGTGTGACACTGCGAATCCCGGAACAACAGATAGAAGAGGTCGAACGAATGGTCGAGACGGGGCAGTTCCCCAACCGCAGCGAGGCGATCCGCGCCGCGGTTCGGGAGATGCTCGACGAGCGGGGTGTTGGCCAGGACACCCAGCAAACCGAACGCACGTGGGCGAAGGTGTAACCGATGCAGGACATCGTCCGCGACGCGCTCGACAACGCCGAGAGCGAGCAACAGCGCAAACGTGAGCTCAGCGACGCCGAGGAGTTCGGCGATCCGCGGATCGTCATCGTCGGCTGTGGTGGTGCCGGTAACAACACCGTCAATCGGCTCTACAACATCGGCGTCGACGGCGCCGAGACGGTGGCGATCAACACCGACAAACAGCACCTCCAGATGATCGAGGCCGACACGAAGATCCTCGTCGGCAAGTCCCTGACCAACGGACTCGGTGCCGGCGGCGACCCCGAGATGGGCGAGCGTGCCACCGAGATGGCCACCGGCACCATCGAGGAGGTGCTCGGCGACGCGGATCTCGTGTTCGTCACTGCCGGTATGGGCGGTGGCACCGGCACCGGCGCGGCACCCATCGTCTCGAAGATCGCGAAAAACCAGGGCGCGATCGTCGTGGGTATGGTCTCGACGCCGTTCAACGTCGAGCGGGCTCGTACGGTGAAAGCCGAGGAGGGACTCGAGAAACTCCGAAACGAGGCCGACTCGATCATCGTGCTCGACAACAACCGCCTGCTCGATTACGTCCCGAACCTCCCGATCGGAAAGGCGTTCTCGGTGATGGACCAGATCATCGCCGAGACGGTGAAAGGAATCAGCGAGACGATCACCCAACCCTCGCTGATCAACCTCGACTACGCCGACATGACCGCGATCATGAACCAGGGTGGCGTCGCCGTCATGTTGGTCGGCGAGACCCAGGACAAGAACAAGACCGAGGAGGTCGTCAACGACGCGATGAACCACCCGCTGCTCGACGTCGATTACCGCGGCGCTTCGGGTGGCTTGGTCCACATCACCGGCGGCCCGGACCTCACGCTGAAGGAGGCCGAGGGCATCGCCGACAACATCACCGAGCGCCTGGAGGCCAGCGCCAACGTGATCTGGGGCGCGCGCATTCAGGAGGAATACAAGGGCAAGGTCCGGGTGATGGCGATCATGACGGGCGTTCAGAGCGCCCAGATCCTCGGCCCGAGCACGCAGAAACAGGCCGACCGCTCGCGGGCCTCGATCGACGGCCGGCAGGTCGACGCCGGTGCCCAGAGCGACGGCGGCCAGGACGAGCTGGAGAAGAACAACGGGCTGGACGTCATCCGCTGACCGCGACGCGACGGCCTTCTTCCTGCCCTCCGTTTTTCGACCCGTCAGCCGACGGCCCGTTCCGATAGCCAACCCCGATGGTCGGATACGTCTCCGGCCCAGCCGTTTTCACCGTGAACGCGGCGACTACCAGCGGTGATGGACTGCCGGCACGACGTGGTGGTCGTAGACGTCCCGAACCGCCCGGTGCTGTGCGTCGTCGGGCGCCGGGAGGTCGGCGGCTTCGACGTTCTGGCGGATGTGTTCGGGGTTCGTCGAGCCGGGAATCACCGTACTGACGGCGTCGAAACTCAGGATCCAGCGCAGTGCGAACTGCGCCATCGTCGCGCCCTCGGGGACGACCGGTCGGAGTTCCTCGACGGCCTCGACACCGTCCTCGAGGGGAACGCCCGCGAACGTCTCGCCGCGATCGAACGCCTCGCCCTCACGGTTGTAGTTGCGGTGGTCGTCCTCCGCGAACTCGTCGTCGGCGTCGATGGTTCCCGTCAGTAAGCCCGAGGCTAGCGGCACCCGGACGATCACGCCGACGTCGCGGCGTTTGGCCTCGCGGAAGAACAGCTCCGCGGGTCGCTGGCGGAACGGGTTGAATATCATCTGGACGGTCTGTACGCCGGGGTACTCGATTGCCTTGAGTCCCTCTTCGACCGTCTCGACGCTGACGCCGTACTCGTCGATTCGGCCCTCGTCTGCGAGGCTCTCGAGCGCGTGGAAGACCGCCGGACGGTAGTAGGCCTCCGTGGGCGGGCAGTGCAGTTGGAGCAGGTCGATCGTCTCGACGGCGAGGTTCTCCCGGCTCCGATCGACGAAGGTTCTCAAGTTGTCCTCCGTATAGCCCTCGACCTCGTGGGGCGAGAGCCGGCGGCCGGCCTTGGTGGCGACGACGGGTTCCTCCTCGCGCTCCTCGAGGACGGCGGCGATATGCCGTTCGCTGCGGCCGTCGCCGTAGACGTCGGCCGTATCGATGAAGTCGACCCCGGCGTCGAGCGCGGCGTGGATCGCGCTCCGGCCCTCCTCGTCGGAGACCTCGCCCCAATCGGAGCCGACCTGCCAGGTGCCGAGTCCGATCTCCGAGACGGTCCAACCGGTGCGTCCGAGCGGGCGCTGTCGCATGGTTCAACCGGGAACGCCAGTCGCTTGTAGCTTCGCCTACACCGCCTCGATCGCCGCCAGCAGCGAGCACTTTCGACAGATCTCTCGAGTCGTGGTCGAGCCACAGCGCTCGCATTCCTTCAGGTCGGCGCTGCGGTCGTCGAGTTCGTCGGAGACGATTCCTCCGAGCTCCTCGTAGCCGGCCATGATCGAGTGGCGCGTCCCGGGATGGTTCTCCTCTAGGTCGTAGAGTAGACGCTGGATCTCGCCGCGATAGGCCTCGCTCGAATGGGGACATTCGGTGATGTGGGCCGGGAGGTCCGTCAGATGGGCGTAGAGCGCGACCTCCTTTTCGGGGACGTCCCGTAGGGGCTTGGCCCGCGGGACGAACTCGTCTCCCTCCTTCCGTTCGCCGAATCCCCCGAGTGACGCGTCGAAGTGCTTGGCGATCTGGGCGACGTCACCCTCCAAGAAATTCATCAGCGCGGTCTGGGCCTCGTCGTCGAGGTTGTGACCCGTCAGCAGTTTGTCCGCATCCAGTTCCTCGGCGTATTTCGAGAGGAGGTCCCGGCGGAACACGCCGCAGTACGCGCAGGCGGCCATGTCCTCGGGGTCGTCCTCGACGACGTCGTCCATCCGAACGCCGAACTCCTCGGCGTAGCTGACGACCTCATGGCGAATCCCGATCTCCTCGGCGAGTTCGACACAGGCGTCCAGACTCTTATCACGGTAGCCCTCGATTCCCTCGTGGATCGTCAACCCCACCAACTCGACGCGGGGGTCCTCCTCGAACGTCTCGTGGAGAACGTGTGTGAGAACGACGCTGTCTTTTCCTCCTGAAAGGCCGATCACCCACGTCTCGGGGTCCTCGGGGGTCGCGTCGTCCGACAGAAGGGAGTCCTCACGGATCCGTTTTCTGACCCGCCGGTCGACGCTCTCGAGGAAATGTGCTTCACAGAGATGCGCCCCGGAGTACGCCGCGTGCATGACCGCCTCGCGGTCGCACTTCGTACACTCCATCGCCCGATCCTAACCCGGCTCGGCGTATGACGGTTTCGCTCCGAGGGGGTTTTGGCCCCCCGCACGCAAGGGTTGACAATGGATCGAAGCGCGGCGGTCGAGCGGGTCGAACGGCTGGTCGAGACGGTCGAGTCCGACCCCATGCCCGTCCCCGTTCGCGAGATCTGGGTCTACGGCGAGGTTTCGCTCGGGCTCGACCCCATCGAACGCCTCGACGTCTATCTCACCAAGGACGTCCTGCTGGGCGGCGGGGGCGATAGCGACCGAAGCGAGGAGTTCGAGGAGCGATACGGCGTGAAGGGGATCGGGGGGACGGTCAGAAGCGAGTGGGCCGAGACGTTCCCCGAACATATTCGCGCAAACGACAACGGCTACGCCGCCCCGGAGAAGTGTCTCGCGGCCCATCTCATCGGCGACGACGAACCGATCCACCTCGAGGTCTGTAACGCGAGCTTCGAGGACAACGTCACCCAGCGCCTCCAGGGCGCGAAGATGCGAAACGACTACGAGCAGATCCTCGACCCCCGTGGGGTCTGTCTCTGGGTCGACGGCAGGCGTAGCGAGGAAGCCTTCGGGAAGCTGCGTTCGGGCGAACTCGTCCTCCCCACCCTTCCCGAGGCCCTCGGGATGCTCGGAATGGACGAGGGCGAGGCGAGCGAGGCCGCAGAGACCCTACAGGCCTACCGCGAGCGCCAGCAGGGCGCGACGGTGCGGGGCGACGTGGTCTGAGCTCGGAAACTCCTCTCCGTTCGCGCCCCGTTTGACAACTCCTTTCGTAGACTCCCGCCATCCCCCGCCATGTTCGACGCCCTCCGCGCGCGGCTCTCCCGGCACGTCTTCAACCTGTTTCCGGCCTATCGGGGCACCGGCGGCCGGATCACCCACATCGCGCCCGACTGGCAGGAGGTCCGGATCGAGCTCCCGCTGAACTGGCGGACGAAGAACTACGTCGGTACGACGTACGGCGGCAGCATGTACGGCGCCGTCGACCCTGTCTACATGATGATGCTCATCCGAACCCTCGGCGAGGAGTACGTCGTCTGGGACAAGGAGGCCGAGATCCGCTTCAAGAAGCCCGGAAGAGGGACGCTGTACGCGACCTTCCGGCTGTCCGACGAGGAGCTCGACGCCATCCGTGCGGAGCTCGAACGGACCGACTCGACCGACCGCGTCTACACCGTCGACCTCATCGACGAAGAGGGGATCACTCACGCCACAGTAAGAAAGACGCTTCACGTCACGACCGACCAGGGGAAGGCGGCCTGAACTATGCGTCGACCCGACCGACGGTCACGTAGAAAGGCACCCGTTCGACCCGCTCGTACTCGCCGGCCTGCATCTGTCCGATCGCCTCGCGGCCCATCTCGCGCCACTGGGCGCGTAGCTCGTCGAACTCCCCGGCTTCGAGGGATCCCTCGAGCATGGTCTCCCGGTCGCTCTCGATCCCCTCCCCGGTGGCCTTGCGCTTCGCGCTTTCGAGCGCCGCATCGTCGTAGGGCGGTTTCACGACCGTCTCGTGGTCGTACCGTCGCGTTCGCACGTCAGACAGTCCGGCTTCCTCGAACAGGTCCTTACTGTCCGCCCCGAGGGTGACGTCCGTCCCGACCCCCCCGATGTAGTGCTCGCGGGCGCGCCGGGCAAGCGCCGACTCACTTTCCACCGTCGACTCGACCTCCACCCCGCCGTTGTCGGGTTCGATCGCACAGACGAGGTCCGAAGAGACCCGCGTGAACTCCCCGACCGCCCGGCGGGGCACGGGGAGGTTGATCAGCAGGGCCTGACAGGTCACCAGATCGATCGCGCCGTCCCGAAGGGGCAGGCGGGTCGCATCGCCCGCCAACACCGGGACGTGGTCGTAGGCGGACGCGAGCAGGTTCCGGTCGGCGTCGATCCCGATCACCTCGGCGGGACTTTCACGTGCGAGCACGCGCGTCAGCTCGCCCGTCCCGCAACCGACGTCCGCGATCCGCTCTCTTTCCTCGAGCTCGAGGTCCGCGAGCGTCCCGACCTCCTCCCACATCCCGCGGCGCGTCTCTTCGAGGTAGTCGGCGTCGAACCGGCGCATCTACCGTCGGAGCTCCCGAACCCGGTCGATGTTCCACTCGTAGCTCTTGCCGTCCTCGGTGGGCGTTTCGAGCACCAGCGGAACGTCTTCGAGATCGGGGTGGTTGATGATGGTTTCCATCCCCTCGACCCCGATCAGGCCCTCGCCGACGTGGGCGTGTTCGTCCTTGTTCGTCCCGCAGGCGTGTTTCGAGTCGTTGAGGTGGATACACCGGAGGTGTTCTATTCCTACGACGTCGTCGAACTCCTCGACGGTCCCCTCGACGCCTTCGGCAGTAGAAAGGTCGTAGCCCGCGGCGAAGGCGTGGGCGGTGTCGACACAGACGTCCAGGTCGTGCTCGCTGGCTTCGAGCACTTCGGCGAGGTGTTCGAACTCCCCGCCGAGTTTCGTGCCCGATCCCGCGTCGCTCTCGATCAGGATCGTCACGTCCTCGGGAACGTCGAGTTCGTCGAGCGCTCCCGCGGCGTTCTCGAGTCCCCCCTCGACGCCCGCGCCGGTGTGGGCACCGAGGTGGACGTTGACGAACTCGATCCCCAACTGCTCGGCGGCGTCGAGTTCGGCCTGCATGCTCGCGACCGACTTCTCGCGCAGGTCCTCCTTCGGCGTACAGAGGTTCACGAGATACGAGGCGTGGATGACCCACGGCCCGTCGAGGGTTTCGAGCGTCTCCTCGCGAAACCGTTCGGCCTCCGCCTCGTCGATTTCGGGGTGGGCCCAGACCTGCGGGGACGTGGTGAAGATCTGCCCGCAGTTGCCGCCCACATCGAGCTGTCGCGAGACGGCGTTGTCGACGCCACCGGCGATCGAGACGTGTGCTCCGACGTGCATGCCGGAGGGAGCCGGCGGGAAACGATAGGGGCTTCGACTTCGATCACTCGCGGGCGACCGTGATCGTCATCGCACCACGGACACTCGTCGGCGTGGCGAACGCACCCGTCCCCTCGACGGTGAGTGCCCGGCGTTCGTCGGTCAGTTTCCGGTCGCACTCTTCACAGCGACAGGCGATCCGTTCGATCATACCGATCGAAGGGCCCCGAGATCCCTTCCTTCGAGCCATGGACGGATCGGAAGTGGACGTGGTTCGCGTGTTTTCGCCCGAGTTCAGGGTCCTTGGTACCGTTTTACAACCTTTCATGACCGCAACAGTTAAATCGATCGTGCCTGTACTAAGAGGTACCAGAACGCCACCGGCGTGACGGCAGTATCGCTCGAAAAAATGAGAGGGCATCCTTATACTGGGTTGGTTGCGACGAGGAGTGTGTACTGCCGGGTTTCGGTGGAGGGATGGCTAACGGATTAACTACGCATGGTAGACGAAAGCAAGAACATCGAGATCAGCGACTCCGATCTCGAAAGCGACTCGAAAGGACAGCTCATCAAACTCGCCGGCAAGCTCCGGGACCGACGAAACGACCTCAACCAGATGGCCTCGAAGCGCGCCGGAAAGCGCGACGAGCTCAACGCGGCGACCCGCGAGAAGGTCGACGAGGCCCAAGAACACCGGGAGAAACGCGACGAGTTGAACGAGCAGGTCCAGGAGCACAAACAGAAGCGAAACGACCTCAACGCCGAGGCAAACGAACTGTTCGACGAGGTCGAGAGCCGCAAGTCGGACCTCGAACTCGACGACGGCAAGGGGCTCGACGAGCTCGAAGAGGAGATCGAACAGCTCGAGTTCAAACAGCAGACCGAGGTGCTCTCGACGGAGGACGAGCGCGAACTCATCGAGAAGATCGAAAACAAGCGCGAGGAGTACCGCGAGCGCCAGGAGAAACTCGAGGGTAACGACGACCTCGAGGGGCTCGTCGAGGAGGCAGAAGAGGTCCGCTCGGAGGCCTCCCAGCATCACCAGAAGGTCACCGAGCTCGCCGATCAGGCCCAGGAGCACCACAACGACATGATCGAGGCCTATCGGGAAGCCGACGACATCAGGGACGACGCCGACGAGATGCACGAGGCGTTCGTCGAGGTCCAGGAGGCCGCCGACCAGCACCACGAGGACTTCGTCCGCGTCCAAAAGCGTCTGCGCGAACTCGACAAGAAGGAGGAAAAGGCCCGCAAGTCCAACCGCGAGCAGGAACGCGAGGAGGCCAAGGAGGAAGCCGAGGAGATCTATCAGAAGTTCAAGGAGGGCGAGACCCTCGACACCGAGGACCTGATGAAGCTCCAGAAGACCGGCCTGCTCTAGGACCGGTTTCTCACCTTTCTGCGGTCCGATCTCCGCCGCCCGCAGCGACGTCACTAGGGGGCGGACCGCCGTCTCCGTTCTCAACCTTTAATCAGCCTCCGGCCCGATCGACGAGTATGACCCGGAGGTCCGTATGAACGCGAGCGGGATCGGACGACTGGCCGTTTCGCTGCTCGGAGCGCTGCTCGCCGTCGCCGTCGGCTACGTGCTGTTCTTCGAACTGCCGACGACGGGCGTCGAGCTCGTCGGGGTCCTGTTAGTGATCGCCACCGGCCTGATCGGCCTGCGGATCGCGGGTCGGCTCGCCGGAAGCGCCTTTACGACCTACAACGTCGCCCAGGTGGCCGTCGAGGGGCCCATCTCGCGGGACGGTGGAGGCGGGCGGTTGCCGAGCGGGCCCACCACCACTCCCACCGACGACATCGTCGAGCAGATCGAGGCCGCGGACGCCGACGAGACGGTCGAGGGACTCTTGATGAAGCTCAATACGCCCGGCGGCGAAGTCGTCCCGAGCGACGACATCCGAAAGGCGGTCGTCGAGTTCGACGGGCCGACGATCGCCTACGCGACCGACGTCTGTGGCAGCGGCGGCTACTGGATAGCGAGCGGCTGTGACGAGCTGTTCGCCCGCGAGGCCAGCCTCGTGGGGAGTATCGGCGTGATCGGCTCGCGGGTCAACGCCGCCGATCTCGCCGAGCGTGCAGGGCTGTCCTACGAGCGCTTCGCCGCCGGGAAGTACAAGGACGCGGGCGTGCCGCTGCGCGAGATGGAGGAGGACGAGCGCGCCTACCTCCAAGGACTCATCGACGACTTCTACGGGCAGTTCGTCGAGCGCGTCGCCGAGGGCCGCGAGCTGAGCGAGGAGACGATCCGCGCGACGGAAGCCCGCGTCTACGTCGGCGAGGAGGCGCTCGAACTCGGCCTAGTTGATTCGCTCGGCACGCGCGAGGACGCAAAAGACCGCCTCGGCGAGGTCCTTGACCTCGACCCCGACGTCCGGGAGTTCGAGCCCGACCGCGGGATGATGGCGCGGCTCTCGGTCGGGAGCGCGTCGGTCGCCTACGCGTTCGGGGCGGGGATCGCGAGCGTGGTCGGCGACTCGGACCGCGAAATCGACGTGCGCCTGTAGGTTTTTATCCGGGCGGCGTCTGTGTGGGCACATCGTGAGTACGTTGGTGGTGTGTCTCGATCGGTCAGGTGCGATCGCGGAGGCCGCGGGCGTCTCTCCCCCCGTCGTCGGCTGGGAGGCGGTTCGATCGCTCGTGATCGACGTCGGTCTCGCGGACCCGGAGGACTCCCGGGTCAACTGCCTGCTCGAAACCCTGCGGGTGGCCCGCGAGCTCCGGGACGGCAATGAGGCGGTGACCGTCGCGGTCGTCACGGGTGGGGCCGACGCGGTCGGGGCGGGCCGGTCGATCGCTGCCCAGATCGAGGCGCTTCGGGCCGCCCACGCCGTCGACACCGCGATCATCGTCACCGACAGTGCCGAGGACGAACGGTTCGTCCCGGTTATCGAGAGCCGCCTGTCGGTCGATTCCGTCGACCGGGTTGTGGTCCGCCAGGCCCGCGACATCGAATCGACGTACTACCTGCTCAAACAGTTCCTCGGCGACGAGGAGCTCCGCCAAATCACGCTCGTCCCGCTCGGGCTGGCGCTGATCGTCTTTCCCGTTCTGCTCGCGTCGATGGGACCGGTCGTCGCCGTCGCCTCGCTGACCGCCGTCTTCGGGCTGTTCCTCCTGTATAAGGGGCTGGGGATCGACAGCTACCGCTCGACGCTGTCGGCGAACCTGCGCGGGGCGCTGTACTCGGGGCAGGTATCGGTCGTGACTTACGTCGTCGCCGTGGGACTGGCGCTGGTGGGCGTCTTCGTCGGCGTGCTCGGCGTCTCGGGGTTCGACTCGGGCGGGGGCGTTCTCGTCCCCGCGATGGGCTTCGCTTACGACAGCATTCCGTGGCTCGCGATGGCCGCGCTCACGGCGAGCACGGGCCGTCTGATCGACGAGGCGATCCGCGACGAGCCCGTCCCCACCTCGTCGCTGAACCTCCCGTTCGGGGTGATCGCGCTGGGACTCGTCGTCCGGGGGTTCTCGGCGTATTTCCTGCAGCGAAGCGCGGCGATGGCCCACTCGACGGTACCGTCGCTCGACGTCGGGACCGTCTCCGTCGAGGGGTTCACCCTCGCGCCGATCCAGCAGCTCGCCGCCTTCGTCGTCGCGGGCGTCGTCATCAGTCTCGTCGGGGTCCGGGCCTCGACGCGCTTTGCCGGCGCCCCCGAGGCCGAAGCGGACGCGGAGGCGACCGACTGAGCTTTACCGCTCAGGGCACAGTCCCTCCGTATGACGAACTGGATCGCGCTCTTCTCGGGCGGAAAGGACTCCTCGTGGGCGCTGTATCGTGCGCTCGAATCCGGGCTGGCGGTCTCGCGGCTGGTGACCGTCCACCCCGCCGCTGACTCGTACATGTACCACGTGCCCGCGACCGACCTCGCTGCCCTCGCGGCCGAGAGCATCGGTATCGAACTGCTCGAAGTCGACTCCGCGGTCGGGGCCGAGGCCGTCGCCGATTCGGGCGCGCAGGGCGACGCCGAACTCGAACCGCTCGAAGCCGCCCTTTCGGAACTCGACGAGTCGCTCGGGGTCGATGGGCTGATCGCCGGCGCGGTCGAAAGCGAGTTCCAGACCAGCCGGATCGCCGCGATGGCCGAGCGGCTGGGCGCCGAGACGTTCACGCCGCTGTGGGAGCGCGACCCCGTTTCGCTCGCGGAGGCGATGCTCGATGCGGGCTTCGAGATCCGGATCGTGCAGGTCGCCGCGGCCGGCCTCGACGAGTCGTGGCTCGGACGAACCCTCGATCGCGAGGCACTCGACGAACTGATCGCCCTCAACGAGCGCTACGGCGTCCACGTACTGGGAGAGGGCGGGGAGTTCGAGACGCTCGTCACCGACGGACCGCATATGGACCGCCCGATCGAGATCGAATACGAGACGGAATGGGGGGAGGGCCGCGGAACCCTGACGATCACCGACGCACGATTGGGGTGAGCTACGCGTCGGAGTCGTCGCCGTTGATCCTCGTGTGGGCGCCGATGAGCGCGCCCGCGAGGTTGATCCCCTCGACGTGGGTGCCCTCGTCGATGATCGTCCCCCGGAGCTCGCAGTCGGTGACGGTCACGTCGGGGAAGATCACCGAGCGCTCGGCGGTGACGCCGTCGAGGTGTGCGCCGGCCATGACGTGGACGTTCTCGCCGACCGTGCTGTTCTCGACGGTTGCGTCGGGGTGGATGTGGCTGTCGCCGTCGAGGAACCACTCGACGGCGTCGAGGTAGCTCTCGGGGGTGCCGATGTCGTACCACGCCTCGTCGAACGTGAAGGCATATACTTCGCCCCGCTCGACGAGCCACTGGATGAACCAGCCCGGCTCGTCGGGGTTGTTGTCGTCGGCCAGATACTCGTCCAGTCGGTCGAGGTCCTCGGCCGGAAAGCCGTAGCAGGCGATCGAGGCGAGCGTGCTCGCGGGCTCTTCGGGTTTCTCCTCGAAGCCGACGACCCGGTCGCCCTCCAGGTCGACGATCCCGTACTGGCTCGCCCGGTCGTAGGAACCGACGTCGTAGGCCGCGAGCACGGGCTCCCCTTTGGTCTCGAAGAAGTCGATGAACTCGCTGATGTCGAAGCTGATCAGGTTGTCGCCCGCGATGACGAGGGTGTCCTCGGAGAGGGTCTCGCGCTCGACGAGCTGGGCGAGCGCACCGACGACGCCGAACTTCTCGTCCTCCTCGCTGGTCTCCTCGACGGAGACGCGCGGTTTCTCGAAGCGACTCGCCTCGATGTGTGCTTCGAACTCCTCGGCGAAGCGCTCGTTGGTGCTGACGTAGAC
The DNA here is from genome assembly GCF_003697815.1 of Halalkalicoccus subterraneus. Classification (NCBI taxonomy): domain Archaea; kingdom Methanobacteriati; phylum Methanobacteriota; class Halobacteria; order Halobacteriales; family Halalkalicoccaceae; genus Halalkalicoccus; species Halalkalicoccus subterraneus. Next base: position 45,959 of record NZ_RDQG01000036.1, read on the forward strand.
GTCCTCGATCCGGTCGTCGGCTTCGAGACCCGAAAAGACCTGGTCGATGACGGTCTCCTCGCCGACCGGCAGCACCATCTTCGGTCGATGTTTCGTGATCGGCCACAGCCGCGTCGCGTACCCGCCAGCCAGCACGATTGCGTCCATACTCGCGTATCGTCACCCGGTGGTAAGTCGTTTTTCCTGTCCGGCGCCGAGCCGGCCCGACAACGGTTTTGTTCCCCGGTCGCCTCGGAACCCGTATGCGCGAACCGACCGGTACGACCCGCGAACGCATCGCCGCCCGCCTCCGCGAGGGGCCCGCGACCCCCAGTGCGCTCGCCAGCGAGTTCGCGATCACGACCGGGAGCGCCCTCTCGCACCTCGAGCACGTCTCGCGTTCGGTCGACGGCGACGCTGGCGACGAACAGTTGTTGGTTTCCCCGCCGGAGTGTCGCGAGTGTGGGTTCTCGGGGTTCGACGACCCGCTGAACGTCCCCTCGCGGTGTCCCTCGTGTAAGACCGAATCGATCGAGGAGCCGGCGTTCGTTCTCGAATAGCGTCGCCGCGGCGCTCGAAGCCCGTGAAAACGCGTCCCTGTGGACTACCGGGACCGTGCGCGGTCGATCCAGCCCTGGAGGCGCTTTTCGGAGAGCCCGGTCGACTCGGAGAGTTCGCCGGCGTCGGCCGCCGCGAGGTCGGCGGGCGAATCGACACCGGAATCGGAGAGTTTCGTGGCGTACGAGGGGCCGATCCCCTTGATCTCCCGAAGGGTCCCCTCCGAAACCGACTCCGATGACGGCTCGCCGACCGGCCCGGACGCCGCTTCCGGGTCGCCCGTCTCGTCCCCGATGTCGGGCTCGGCGTTCCCATCCACATCCGGTTCGGGCTCGGACGTCGCGTCCGGTTCGGTCCCGATGTCGGGATCGGGTTCCTCCTCTCCGTTCGACTCCGACTCGGGTTCGACCATCTCCATCGGCTCTGATTCGGGTCCGGCCGGGTCGTCCTCGGTAGCCTCGGCGGACCCGTCGGTGCTCGGGCCGTCGACCTCGGGGTCGACCGAGGGCTCCGGATCTGCCCCCGAGTCGGGCTCGGCGGTCGGTTCGTCCTCGGCCACGGGATCGGGTTCGGCGGCCTCGGAGCCCGGAGCGGGCGTTTCTGGTTGGGCCCGCTCGTCGGCGGTGGCGTCCGATTCGGGGTCGCGCTCGACCGTGACACCGGCGGTGTCGGTGCCCTGCCGACCGCTGTTCGACTGCCCGCCGTCGAGCCCGAGCAACGATTTCAGCTTGTTCAGCAGTGCCATTGGAGGTGGTATACGCGCCGACCTACTTAAAAGCGCCCGACGAATCCGACAGTTCCCCCCGCAGTGACTCGTTCATGGCGTCGACCGGGGCCTCCTGTCCGGTCCACTGTTCGAGCGCCTCGACCCCCTGATAGAGCAACATCCACGCCCCGTCGATCGTCTCGGCACCGGCTTCGTTCGCCTCCCGAAGCAGGCGGGTTTCGAGCGGCTGGTAGACGATGTCCATCACCGTCAGGCGGCGATCGAGCAGGTCGGCGGCCACCGGCGAACGGTCTCCCTCCATCCCGACGCTCGTGGCGTTGACGAGCACCTCTGCGTTGGCGAGCAAGCTCTCGAGTTCGCCGAGGCTGTGGCCCGTCGCACCCGGTACGGCCTGTGCGAGCTCGGTCGCGTGCTCCTCGGTCCGGTTCGCGATCGTCACGGTCGCCCCGGCGTCGGCGAGCGCGAACGCGATCGCCCGCCCGGCCCCGCCGGCTCCGATCAGTACCGCTCGCGCGCCGTCGAGAGCCACGTCGTGGTGTTCGAGCGCCCGGCGGGCACCGACCGCGTCGGTGTTGTACCCGACCGGGGTGCGGTTCTCACCCTCGAACCCGATCGTGTTGACCGCCCCGATCCGGTCGGCCAGATCGTCGAGTTCGATCATCGTCACCACGTCCTGTTTGAACGGGATCGTCACGTTCAGTCCCTTGATTCCAAGCGCTCCGGCCCCCCTGATCGCGGCCTCGAGCGATTCGACCTCCGGTTCGAAGGTGACGTACCGGGCGTCGATCCCCAGCTCCCGGTAAGCCGCCTCGTGCATCGGTGGCGATAACGAGTGTCCCACCGGATTGCCAAGCAGCCCGTAGACGTCCATGCGTGGAGTATCCGACCGACGCGGCATAACACCCCGGGAACCCGTGATCGAGTGCCCGGGGGAGCGACGCGTTTATTCGCGAACGCCGCGAACGCCGCCCGTGATCGGAATCGTCGTCAGCCGTGCGGATTCGGCCTCCGAATCGATCGGCGAGCAGCTGCTCGAGCTCGCCGACTGGCGCGAACGCGAGGGCTCGGACCGACCCGATGGGGATGGAGGCGGGAGCTACTACACCCTCGAAACCGAGAGGGCGAGCTTCGAACTCCGCACGTTCGGGGAGTGGCACCTCGAACTGGACGGCGTCGCGGAGGCGTTTTCGGATCCCGACCTCGTCGTCTTCGCCTCCCGGCATTCGGGCGAGACGGGGCCGCTTCTCACGGCGCATTTCACCGGCAACTTCGGTCCGGCGGAGTTCGGCGGGCGTGCCGGCGAGCTCGCGGCGGCCGCGCCGGCGGCGCACAAGCGGCTGCTGGAGGGCTTTCGCGAGCACGCCCCCGACGGCTACGAGGTCGGCATGGAGTGTACCCACCACGGACCGACCTCAGTAGGAGCACCCTCGCTCTTTGCGGAGTTGGGAAGCGGCGAAGCGGAGTGGGAGGACGCCGCGGGTGCCCGCGCGGTCGGTCGGTCGATCCTCGATCTGGAGGGCGTTACCCACCAGGAAAGACAGGTCGTCGCCTTCGGCGGCGGCCACTACGTGCCCCGTCCCACGCGAATAGTGACGGAAACGCCGTGGGCGGTGGGACACATCGGTGCCGACTGGTGTCTCGAGGAGATGGGGCCGATCGACCCCGACGTGATCGACCGGGCCTTCGAGCGAAGCGGGGCCGAAATCGCGGTCATCGACGGCGAGCGCCCCGAACTCGAATCCGTCATCGAGGAGCTCGGCTACCGGGTGGTGAGCGAGACGTGGCTCCGGGAGGTCGATGGCCGGGACCTCGACCTCGTTGCCCGACTCGAATCCGAACTCGACTCCGTCGAGGCGGGGCTCCGATTCGGCGAGCACGGCGGACCGTTCGAGGTCCGCCCGCTGCCCGTCGAGCTGATCGGGACAGCCCGCGCGGTCGATCCCGATGCTGTCCGCGAGGCGGTCGAGCGCTACACTGTCGCCTTCGGGACTACGGAGGGCGGATCCGAGGTCGGCGAGCGCGCGGCTTTCGCGAGCGACGCCGATCGGGAGGCGCTCCTCGAGGATCTGGTCGGAGTTCTCGACCGGGAGTACGAGGTCGAGCGGCGGTCAGACGGGGTACTCGTCCGCGAGCGGGCGTTCGACCCGGAGAAGGCGGCGACCCTCGGCGTCCCCGAGGGGCCGAAGTTCGGGCGCCTCGCGTCGGGCGAGCCCGTCGAGGTCGACGGCCGGACCATCGATCCCGATGCGGTGACGTCCGAGGAGATTAGGACGTTGTCATATTCTCCCTGAACCGGTCGGACGCGTGTCGGACGGAAACGGGAACAATCATTACGATGGGTACATTACGAGCGCGCAAGACAATGGACTCGATCATTCAGGACGCCGTCGACAACGACGAGGCCGAGCAGGCGGCGCCGGGAGACGACACCGAGGACGCCGAGGACGACGGCGTCGCCCCCGAGGTCAGCGAGTCGGGGCAGATGACCGACGAGGAGCTTCGCAACGTACTGGAGGACCTCCAGACCAACATCACCGTCGTGGGCTGTGGCGGCGCCGGCGGGAACACCGTCAACCGGATGGAAGAGGAGGGGATCCACGGCGCGAAGCTCGTCGCCGCGAACACCGACGTCCAGCACCTCGTGGAGATCGAGGCCGACACCAAGATCCTGCTCGGCGAGCAGAAGACCCGCGGCCGGGGCGCGGGCTCGCTCCCGCAGGTCGGCGAGGAGGCAGCGCTGGAAAGCGAGGACGAGGTCAACGACGCGATCCAGGGCTCGGACATGGTGTTCGTCACCGCAGGGCTGGGCGGCGGGACCGGCACCGGGAGCGCGCCGGTCGTCGCAAAGGCCGCCCGCGAGTCGGGTGCGCTCACCATTGCCATCGTCACGACGCCCTTCACCGCCGAGGGCGAAGTCAGGAGAACGAACGCGGAGGCCGGGCTCGAACGCCTTCGGGACGTCGCCGACACCGTGATCGTCGTCCCGAACGACCGCCTGCTCGATGCCGTCGGCAAACTGCCCGTCCGGCAGGCGTTCAAAGTCGCCGACGAGGTGCTCATGCGCTCGGTGAAGGGGATCACCGAGCTGATCACCAAACCCGGGTTAGTGAACCTCGACTTCGCGGACGTTCGAACCGTTATGGAGAAGGGCGGCGTCGCCATGATCGGGCTCGGCGAAAGTGACTCCGAGTCGAAGGCCAAGGACTCGGTGAAGTCGGCGCTCCGATCGCCCCTGCTCGACGTCGACATCTCGGGGGCGAACTCCGCGCTGGTGAACGTCACCGGCGGCAACGACATGAGCATCGAGGAAGCCGAGGGCGTCGTCGAGGAGATCTACGAGCGCATCGACCCCGACGCCCGCATCATCTGGGGCACCTCCGTCGACGAGGAGCTCGAGGGTGCGATGCGGACGATGATCGTCGTCACTGGCGTCGACTCCCCGCAGATCTACGGTCGGGAGGAAGAGCAACAACAGGAACAGTCCGCCGGGCAGCTACAGGACATCGACTACGTCGAGTAAGTCAGTACTCGATCTCGATCGCGGGCATCTCCAAAAAGGCCGTCTCGTAGCCGTCGTGTCTCGCGATCTGGGGAACCGAATCGATTTCGATGCGAATCACGTTGCCTTCTTCGAGTGCCACCGGCGCGCCGTAGTGAAAGCCGAGCTCCGCATCGAGCGTCGCCGTCAGCGAGTCCTCGAAGACGGACTCTCCTTCCCGAGTCACCCGTGTGGAGAGGGCCATCAGCGGGAGCATGACGCGGTTGTGCGGCGTGCGCGGCGAGACGGCGAGATACGGGCCATCGAAGCGCTCCGCGTCGAGGGCGACGACGACGAACTCGGCGTCGCCGCTCCGTTCGGCTCCGATCAGCTCTCCCGGCAGCTCCTCGGCCGGCGGCACGGTCGACTGGGGCATGTGGTGGGTCCCGTGGTCGCCGCCCGCGTGCGCCATCTCCTCGTGGTCCATCAGGTCGAGTTCGCCGCGCTGGCCCCGCCTGCTCTCGTCGATCAGCTCGAACCCGAGGTCGTAGACGACGTCGGTGTCGAACTCGAAGTCGAACTCGGCGGTGCGGGGCTCTTCGAGGGCCCCGCCGAGCTCGCCGACGCCCCGCGCGTCCGCCGGGTTGATGCGGAGGGTCGCGGTGTACTCGCCCTCCTCCTCGATCGCGAGGTTGTCCCCGTAATGAAACCCCATGCGCTGGGAGAGCATCGCCCAGAGCTGGCCGGCGTAGGGCGTTCCGTCCCCGCCCTCGACGGTCATGCGGACGTCCGCCGGGACGACGACACCCGATTCGGTCTCCCAGACGCTCGCCATCAGGTGCAGCGCGTCGTCGTCGGTGATCTCGACCCTGTTGGTCTCCGTGCCGGTGATCGTCCAGAAGCGGTGTGGGTAGGTATACGAGAGCGAAACGGTGTACTCGCCGGCCTCCACGAACCCGTAGGTCCCCATTTCCTCGACGGAGGCGGGGACGTAGGCGGCGTCGGGGCGGTCCTCGACGATCGGGGGGTCGCGCCAGGCCGACTGGGTCTCGAAGACGCCGGTACAGCCCGCCAGCCCAGACGTTCCGAGGAGGGCGCCGGCTCGCAGGAAACCGCGGCGGTTCATATCGCCCCTCGGGTCCTCGCCGTCTTACGGGTTGCGTTAACTGACGAACGCCGGCTCGGCGGTCGGCAGCGAGATCAACCAGAGGCTGACCATCGTATAGCAGATCATCACGATCACGAAGGGATACTGGCTGCGGATCGCCTGTAGCCGGCTCGGAAAGACGGAAAACGAGGCGGCGTGGGCGGCCCAGATCGCGAGCAAGTGTCCGAGGAGAACGAACACGATATCGAGCACGCCGAACCACCCCGGTAATACGAGCGTCAGTGGCGGTAGCGGCGGCGAGAAGGGGCTCTGAAGGGTAAACAGGAGCGACGGGGACAGCGAGACGAAGAAGGTGAAGTAGTGTGCGAGGTGGTAGCCCGCGGCGATCCCGATGAGTGGCGGCGCAAATCGGACCGCGAGCGATTCGGCGGTGACGTACGTTTCGGCGAGGCGTTTCGCATAGCGGGTCGCGAGCCAGTAGCTCCACAGGAAGAGGCCGTAGCCCGCGAGCAGGAGGATCCCGTAGGTCAGAAGCGGCGGGACCCCGAGTCCGACGAGGAACTCGACGGTCGCGATCCCCGGCGGGACGACGACGAAGGCGCTGTAGGTGAGTTCCCAGACCAGCAGGATCACGAACGCGACCCCACTGGGGCTGTCCACGACGCCGGATTCGCGGAGCTTCGCGCCCGGAAGGACGAGTTCGATTCCCGCAGCGGTGCGCTGGATCGGCGCGACCGCCCCGTAGTACCGAAAGAGCACCGCAAGGGGGTCGCCGTGGCGAAACCAGCTCGACGGGGAAAAGACGACCGCGCCCGCGAGCGTGTAGGCGCTGTAACAGAGCACCGCGACCGCCAGCGTTTCGGGGACGGTGTTGATCGGGAAGGCGATCTCGACCCACAGGATCCCGAGGAGGCCGCCGACGGCGGGCCAGACTCCCCAGCGCTCGGGGAAATCGACGAAGCCGTTCGGGAGCGCCCGCGAAAGGGCTCGCCACGGGTTCAGTGCGGGCCACGGGTTCACGAGGAGGTACGCGACCATCACCAGCCCCGAGCGCGCGCCGACGAACACGAGGAGAACCGCGAGGTTGGCGTTGGCGATGCTCGGGCCGGTTAGCCCGATGTAGACGACGAGCGCGAGGCCGACGACGGCGAGCGCGCCGACGAGGGTGCGAAGCGGGCGAAGCGTCCCCTCGTCGACGGTGGCCGCCCGTCGCCAGGTGTGCAGCGAGTCGATCAGTCGCCGGTCGGTGACGAACATCGCGAGCAGCCCCGACGCGCCGACGGCGGCCCCGCCGGTGAACAGATAGAGCCACGTCGGCACCTGGAGGTCCCTGCCTTCGTCCTGGAGCCCGGTCGCGACGTTGCTCGCGGTGACGCTATCGGTCGCGAGCACGAGCAGCCACAGCGCGAGCACCACGATCGCTAGCCTGCGCGTCCGTCCACCCATTGTCGGTTCTCGGCTCCGGAGGGTTCTCTACCTGTCGCTCACCGCCTCATCAATAGATAGAAAACCCCTCCTCTCCTATCGCCCGCCAGTATGAACGTCCCGACCGATATCAACTCCTACGTCCGCGTCCTGAAGTTCGCCACGACGCCGGAGTGGGAGGAGTTCTCCCGCGTCGCGCTGATCGCCGCTGCCGGCATCGTGCTCGTCGGCATGCTTGGTTTTCTGATGTTCGTCCTCATGAGCTACCTTCCGGGGGGACTCTGAGATGCCGATCTACGCCGTCAAAACCACGGCCAGCCAGGAACGCACCGTCGCCGACATGATCATGAACCGCGAGGAGCCCGAGATCCACGCGGCGCTGGCGCCCGACTCGCTGACCAGCTACGTCATGGTCGAGTCCGACGACCACGCGATCATCGAGCGCGTCCTCGATGAGATCCCCCACGCGCGCTCGATCGTCCCCGGCCAGAGTTCGATCACCGAGGTCGAACACTTCCTCTCGCCGAAACCGGACGTCGAAGGGATCGCGGAGGGGGACATCGTCGAGCTGATCGCCGGGCCGTTCAAGGGTGAGAAGGCACAGGTCCAGCGCATCGACGAGGGCAAGGACCAGGTCACCGTCGAGCTCTACGAGGCGACCGTTCCGATTCCCGTCACCGTGCGCGGCGACCAAATCCGCGTGCTGGATAGCGAGGAGCGGTGAGCGAAGCGAATCGCTCCTCGAGAAGTCGAGCGGCGTAGCCGCGAGACAGCGAAGAACGCTAGCGCGTCCTTCTGGCTCCCGTTCGCTCGCTGCGCTCGTTCACGGGAACAGCGAGAAACGCTGACAGCACTCCTCGGACCATACGAACGGCGAAGCCATGAGATCGCACACGGGGCCGTCCGCACGAACCACAACTCGCAAACCCGCCCTCCGCGAACCGTCCGTCATGCCGACTCGTGTCGACCCGCACGTGAAGATCCTCGACGAAGGGGTCGCCCGCCGGGCGAAGGCCCGCGGTATCGACGTCCTCGTCTACGCCCCGCATTTCACCCGTCTACCGACGATCCGCGAGCGCGCCGCACGGTTCAGCGACGACGACCTGCTCGTGGTTCCGGCCCGCGAACTCTTTACTGGGAGTTTTCGGAACCGAAAACACGTCCTCGCGCTGGATCTCGATAGTCCGATCCCTGATTTCCTCACCTTCGAGGCCACCCTCTCGGAACTCGACCACCAGAACGCCGTCACGCTTGCACCCCACCCCGAGTTCGCGACGGTCAGTGTGGACGTCATCGACCTGCGCCGCCATCCCGATCGCTTCTGTGGCGTCGAGGTCTACAACCCGAAACACCTCGCGAAGCACAACCGCCGCGCACGCGAGATCGCCCGCGAGACGGGACTTGCACCCTTCGGCTCCTCGTATGCGCATCTCACCCCGACGCTCGGCGAGGTCTGGACGGAGTTCGAGACCGATATCGACTCGGCGGGTGATCTCCACGAAGCGCTTCGGACGGGCGCGCCCCGACGGGTGATCCACCGGTCAGGTCGGAGCCACGAACTGCGCTGTCGGACGGAGTTCGCCCATCTCGCGTGGGAGAACTCCTGGAAGAAGGTCGACCGGCTGGTCCTCTCGGGAATGGAGCCGACACATCCGTACCACCCCGCCTACGAAGGGCGGTTCGATGCGGCGTCAGTCTACTGACTCGTACTACGCGCCGAGCACCGCGAGGACTTCTCGGGCGGTTTCGGCCGGCAGCCAGCGGATCACGGCTGCGGCGACCGCGAGTTCGAGGGCCGTCACGACGAGGGTCACCGCCGAGGACCACCGGCTTCGGACGGGAACCCCGAAGGGAAACCCGAACTCTCGACTCCAGAGGGGGTAGAACAGGGCGATCCCGCGTTTGCTCCCGAAGACGTCGAGCAGGTAGTGACTGAGCACCCCGACCCAGACCCACCGGAGGTTCCCGAAGTAGATCGGGTAGGCGAGAAATATCGCCAGTACGGGCAGGTTGTGGAACGTCTTCCGGTGTTTTCCGAAGGCGGTGTCCACGTCGGGAAAGAGCGCACCGAGAACGATGGGAACGAACAGCTGGGCGACGACCAGGAGCGTCCCGACCTCCACGGTGGGCCGAACCACCACGCCGAGCCCGACCGAGAGAAGCGCCGCGTTCAGCACGTGCCCGCGTTTATTCATCTATCTGATGTGAGACTAGGGGGAAAATAACGGTTCCGTCAGACGATCGCGTCGTGAAGATCGGCGAGGGCTTGCCGCGCGATCTTCCCCTTGATCTCCGTCCGCGAGCCGTCGAACTCGTAGCGCGAAACGGTCGCGTACGAGTCGCCCGACCCCCAGGGGGCGGCGTAGGCGACGCCGATGAACACCGTGCCGACGGGGGCCTCCTCGCTTCCTCCCGCGGGTCCGGCGATTCCAGTCGTAGAAACGCCCCACGTGACGTCGGCGACGTCGCGTGCGCCGCGGGCCATCCCGCGGGCGACGGGGTCGCTGACCGCGCCGTGTTCGTCGAGCGCCTCCCGGGCGACGCCCACCATCTCCCGTTTGGCGTCGTAGGCGTAGGTGACGAATCCCCGGTCGAGGTAGTCGCTCGACCCCGGGACGTCGGTCAGCAGCGACCCGATCAGCCCGCCGGTACACGACTCGGCGGTCGCCACGGTCGCCCCGCGCTCGCGAAGCGCCTCGCCGACGCGCTCCTCTATCGGGTCGCTCATACCCGGCCGGTGTCCGTGTAGGTCCAGCGCTCCGTGATCAGTCCCTCGTCGTCGAACCGGTGGATGTCGGCGAAGCCGAATTCCACCTGCTGACCCTCCAGAACGCCCGAAAACCGACCCCGGACTGCGACCGTGTCGTCGTCAATCGTGAGGTCAGCAATGGAATGGGTGCCCTGCTCGATCGCACGCACCTCCCGGTAGAACTCCTCGAACTCCGCCATCCCGTCGATGGACTCCTGACCGGGGCGGTGGTAGACGACGTCAGCCGAAAAGAGGGCGAACAGGTCCTCGTAGGCCTCGCTATCGACGTGTTCGTAGTACTTCCGAATCGCCTCCTCGCTCGCGCTCATGGTCGCGCTTGGGGTTCGCCCGTCATATATGATCGGTTGCCGACCCCCGTGTGGGGCGGTCGGGCCGAGCCGGGAGGGATTTATCCCGTCGAGACCGCTAGACCGGTCATGGTGTCCCCGTTCGATGTCCTCTCGATCGATCCCGATGCGGACGACGCGGAGATCGATCGCGCCTATCGCCGGCGGGTGATGGAAACCCATCCCGACCACGGCGGGTCGGCTCGGGAGTTCCAGTCGGTCAGAGAGGCCTACGAACAACTCGTCTCGGGCGAGTACGACGGGCGCCCGGTCGTCGAGTCCGGTCCGAAGGCGGGCGCGGACAGTGACGGCGACGAGGACGACGGGGACGACGAGCAGTCCCGCGTCGAATACCTGAACTACGAGGTGCTCGACGATCACGGCTGGAGTCTCGACGACGAGGACCTCTTCGAGAAGGCCGCCGACGCGGGGCTCGACGCGACCGACTACGGCCGATTTCTCGTCCAGCCGAACGAGTCGCTTCTGGAGGCCGCAGAGAACCGCGGGTTCGCGTGGCCGTACGCCTGCCGGGGCGGGGCGTGTGCGAACTGCGCGGTCGCGGTCGTCGAGGGCGAACTGGAGATGCCGGTCAACCACATCCTCCCGCCCGAGATGCTCGACCGGGGAATTCGGCTGTCCTGTAACGGTACCCCAGGCACCGACGAGATGCAGGTCGTCTACAACATCAAGAACCTCCCGTATCTCGACGAACTTCGGCTCCCACCCCGACCGTTCGAGCAGGCGTACGTCGACGACTGAGCGGTCCGAACTCCGAAAGACGCAGGGCAATTCGAGGCGACGGGCCCGTATGGACTACGAGAAGCCGCTTTTCTTCCAGGTGATGCAGTACGCCGAGCGGGCCGAGCGAGACGTGATCGACATGGTCAGCGGCAACCCCGACTGGGAGCCACCGGAGGCGCTCCGGGAGGGACTGCGCGAGTACGCCGACCGCCCCGTCTCCGAGTACCAGTACCCCCCGAGCGACGGCCTACGCGAACTCCGCGAGGAGATCGCCGCCCGCCGGAACATACCAGTTGAGTCGGTGATCGTCACCAATGGCGGGGGCGAGGCGAACTACCTCGCGATGGCCGAGGCGCTGGACCGTGATGCCGGCGAGGAGGTGATCCTCACCGATCCCGTCTATCCGTACTACCCCGGCAAGACCCAGATGTTGGGTGGCGAGCCGGTGTACGTCCCCGTCGAGAAGGACGGCCGGCTCGATCCTGTCGCGGTTCGCGAGCACGCGAGAGCCGATACCGCCGCGATCGTCGTCAACTCGCCGAACAACCCGACGGGAGCCGTCTACGGTGAGGACACGATCGAGGAACTCGTCGCCATCGCGGAGGAGAACGACGCGATCCTCGTCAGCGACGAGGTCTACGACCACTTCGACCAGTCGGGGCGGTTTGCGAGCGCGCTGTCGGTCGACTCCGATCACCGCGCGATCACGGCCAGCTTCTCGAAGTCGATGGCGATCACCGGTTTCCGGGTGGGGTATACCGTGTTGCCGCCCGCGCTCGCCGAACCCGCCAGAACCCGTCACATGCTCGTCAACGTCGCCGGCTCCCGGCCCGCCCAGTACGCGGTCTTGAAGGCCCTTCGCGAGACGGAGCCCGACTACTACGAGGGCACTCGGGAGATGCTCGCCACGCGCATCGACGCCTTCACGGACGCGCTGGATGCGGCGGGCGCACAGTACACCCGGCCTGATGGCGCGTTTTACGTGCTGGCGCGCTTCGAGGGTTTTCCCGGAACGATGGCGAACGTCGAGCGCCTGATCGACGAGGCCGGCGTTGCCGGGATGCCCGGCGAAGCCTTCGGCGAGTCGCGCTCGGAGTGGCTTCGCTTCGCGCTCGTGACGCCGCGTGCGGAGGAGGCCGCCGACCGACTGGCCGAGTTTTTCGGCTGAGACCGACGGGTACACGGCGATCGGCGAAAATCGTGAAGTATGGCCGAACTTGACGTCGAACCCGTCGAGCGGATCGAGGACGTGGACGTCCCGGTTCCGTCGGGCGTCGACGCGCCCGAGTACGTCCTGTACGGGGGGAAAGGCGGGGTCGGGAAGACGACGATGGCCGCCGCGACCGCGCTCGCGAGCGCACGGGACGGCACCCGAACGCTCGTCGTTTCGACGGACCCCGCCCACTCGCTTTCCGATACGCTCGAAACCTCGATTCCGAGCGAACCGACGCGGATTCGAGACGACATCCCGCTTTTCGCCGCCGAGATCGACCCCGACGAGACGATTGACGAGGGGATGCTCGGCGGCGAGAACCCGTTGGGAGGGCTCGAAGGGATGTTCGGCGGTGCGGGTGGGGCGGATGGCTCGGGGGACGTGGACGACGGTGCGGGTGGACTGGGCGACCTGCTGTCGGGCGGGTCGATGCCCGGTGCGGACGAGGCCGCAGCGATGCGCCAACTGCTGCAGTACCTCGACGACGACCGGTTCGACCGAGTGGTGATCGATACCGCACCGACGGGCCACACCCTCCGGCTGCTCGAACTCCCCGAACTGATGGACTCGATGGTCGGGCGACTGATGCAGTTCCGCCAGCGGATACAGGGTATGGCAGAGGGGATGAAGGGGATGTTCGGTGGCGAGGACCCCGTCGAAGGGGGGACCGACCTCGACGAACTGCGCGAGCGGATCGAGCACCTGCGAGCGACGCTCCGCGACCCCACGAAGACCGATTTCCGGGTCGTGATGGTCCCCGAGGAGATGAGCGTCGTCGAGTCCAAACGGCTGCTCAGTCGGTTGGCGGAGTTCGAGATCCCCGTTTCCACCGTCGTGGTCAACCGCGTGATGGAGGATTTTGCAGACGTTGCCGGCGGCGACCCCGAGGACTTCGTCTCGCCCGACGTCGAGAACTGCGAGTTCTGTAAGCGCCGCTGGCAGGTCCAGCAGGGCGCGCTGACCCGCTCGCAGGAGGTCTTTCGCGGTCACGACGTCAAACGGGTGCCGCTCTTTGCCGACGAAGTCCGGGGCGAACGGATGCTCGAACTCGTCGCGGCCTGTCTCGACTGACTTTATCCCGGTCCCGTTCGATCTCCCGGTATGACCGTCGACTACGAGGACCGGACCCGCGTCTGCCGTCGGGCGCTCTCCCCACAGGAATGTCTCGTGCTCTTTCCCGGCCCGAACTGCCAGTATTTGACGGGCTTTCGCGACGAGCCGATGGAGCGCCACCTCCTGTTGTTCGTTCCCAGCGAGAGCGAGCCGGTCTTCCTCGCGCCGGCGATGTACGACGAACAGCTCGCCGACACCCACGTCACGGACTTCCGGCTATGGGACGACGGCGAGGACCCCCGTGAGCCTCTTCGGGAAATCATCGAGGAAATCGACCCCGAGCGCCTGCTCGTCGACGACCGGCTGTGGGCGCGCTTTACCCAGGACCTGCGGGCCGTGACCGACGCCGAGTTCGGGCTGGCGAGCGAGGTGCTCGCGGATCTCCGACAGAGAAAGGACGACGCGGAAATCGGCGCGATTCGACGAGCCAGCGCACTGACCGACCGGGTGAGCGAGGAGATCAGGGAACTCGACGCGGTCGGGATGAGCGAACGCGAGCTCGCCCGCGAGATCGACTCGCGGCTGGCCGCCCTCGGCGGCGACGGGCCCTCGTTCGAGACGATCGTCGCTTCGGGACCCAATGGTGCACGCCCGCACCACCGCCATGGGGGCCGGGAGATCGAAGCCGGCGATCCCGTCGTACTGGATTTCGGCACCCGATTCGAGGGGTATCCGAGCGATCAGACCCGGACCCTCGTCTTCGGGGGCGACCCACCCGAGAAGTTCGAGGCGGTTCACGACGCCGTCCGCAAGGCCCAGGGGGCGGCCGTCGAGGCGGTCGAACCCGGCGTTTCGGCGGAAACGATCGACCGCGCGGCCCGCGAGGTGATCGAACGGGCGGGCTACGGCGAGGAGTTCACCCACCGGACCGGCCACGGGGTCGGTATCGAAGTTCACGAGCCGCCCTACATCGTCGAGGGGAACTCGAGAGCGGTCGAGGAGGGGATGGTCTTCAGCGTCGAACCGGGGATCTATCTGGAGGGCGAATTCGGCGTCCGGATCGAGGATTTGGTGGTCGTCACCGAGGACGGCTGCGAGCGACTCAACGACTCGCCTCGGGGCTGGTGACGACGAGCACCCGCAAGTCATTGACGTTCGTGCCCGTTGGCCCGGTTTCGATCAGTCCATCACGCTCTTCGAGATAGGGATAGACGTCGTTATCGGCCAGCGCGGCGCGCGCGAACTCGGGATCCGAGACCGTCCCGCCGTCGACGATCGCACCAGCGGCGTCGCTCGCCCCGTCGATCCCGTCGGTGTCGACGCTTGCGAGCGCGATTCGCTCGCTCTCCCGGAGTTCGAGCGACGCCGAGAGCGCGAACTCCTGGTTGGGTCCGCCGGTGCCGTCGCCCCGAAGCGTCACCGTGGTCTCGCCGCCGGAACAGATCACTGTCGGGGGCTCGATTGGGTTGCCCGTGCGCTGTACCTCCTCGGTGATCGCGACGTGGGTCTTCGCGGCCTCGCGGGCTTCCCCGCGAACGCTCGAGGAGAGGACGAGGGGTTCGTACCCCCGCTCGTCGGCGAGGTCACGCACCGCTTCGAGCGCCGTGAAGCCGTCGGCGATCACGTGGTTGTCCACGTGATCGAAGGCCGGATCCCCGGCGTCGGGGGTCTCCTCGACCTTCCCGTTCGCTCCCCGGTCGAGCCGATCGGCGATCGCTTCGGGCGGGTCGATCCCGTAGCGAGAAAGCACCTCCTGGGCCTCTGCGAACGTCGTCCCGTCGGGCGCGGTCGGCCCGCTCGCGATCGTGCTCAGGTCGTTGCCGATCACGTCGCTGACGATCAGCGAAACCACCTGTGCGGGTGCGGCCCGCCGGGCTAGCCCCCCGCCCTTGAACGCCGAGCAGTGCTTGCGGACGGCGTTGATTTCGCCGATCTCCGCGCCGCTCGCGAGCAGCGCCTCGGTCACCTCCTGCAGGTCCGACAGCGAGATCCCCTCTGCTGGTGCGGGCATGAGCGCGCTGCCCCCGCCGGAGACCAGCACGACCGCGAGCGTTTCTTCTCCTACTTCGTCCGCGAGTTCGAGCATCGCGCGGGTCGAGGCGACGCCGCGCTCGGAGGGAACGGGGTGATCGCCCGGCAGTACCTCGATTCGCTCGGTTTTCTCGGGTGCGTCGGTGACGACCCGTCCCCGATCGATACGCTCGCCGAGGGCGCCCTCGATCGCGCTCGCCATCCGGCCGCCGGCGTTACCCCCGCCGAGGACCACGATCTCGGCGTACGAAGCGAGGTCGTAGCTCGCCTCGCCAATGGTCAGCCGATTCTCCTCAAGCGAGACGCTCTCGTCGATCGCCCGCACGGGGTCCGCAGCCGCGATTCCGGCCTCGATACAGTCGAGTGCGAGGTCCCGTTCGGGCGTGCTTCCTAGCGCCTCGCGATTCCGCATCATCCGGCGATCTTCAGAGCGAGCTTGAACGCCGTGTCCCGCAGCGAGTCGGGCAGCAGGCGGGCGAACGAGCCGAGTTTCGCGACCTTCCCGACGGGGTAACGGGCGTTGGGCCGGGTCGCGCTCGCGGCGTGAACGATCCAGTCGGCGACTTCGCTCGGTTCGATCGCGCCGGGGCCGTCCCCGCCGATCGCGTTCGTGTCGTCGATCACGCTGTAGATGTCGCTGTACTCCTCCGAACGGGGGATGTCGTCCGCGGAGTCGGTCGCGCGGTTCGAGAACCCCGTCTTCACTGGGCCGGGCTCGACCAACACGACGTCGACGCCGAAGCGGTCGGCCTCGACACGAAGGGAGTCGGTCATCGACTCAAGGGCGGCTTTCGATCCGCAGTAGACGCCGCCGCCGGGGAACGAGACGCGCCCGGCGAGACTCGAGACGTTGACGATCGTGCCGTCGCCGCGCTCGCGCATGTGCGGGAGGACCTCCTGAACGAGGCGGTGGGGGCCGTAGACGTTCGTGTCGAACTGGCGCTCGACGTCGCGAACCGGAATGTCCTCGACGGGGCCCAGTTGACCGTAGCCCGCGTTGTTGACCAGACAGTCGATACGGCCGGTATCGGCGAGGATATGCTCGACGACCGATTGTATCTGCACGTCGTTGGTCACGTCGAGTTCGGCCGTCTCGCAGCCGAGTTCTGCGAGATCCGCGATGTCGCCCGGATCGCGGGCGGTCGCGTACACCGTCCATTCCTCGTCCAAGAACTGCCGTGCCGTCTCGCGACCGATCCCCGACGAACAGCCCGTGATACAAACGGTCTTCTCCATGTCCCGACAGTCGACGGCAGGGGTGTTAATTGTTGTACTCTGTTCGCGGCCGGGGAACCCTTTTTGCCCGCCTCGACCTACTCAGTCGTGATCATGAGGACCGAGCGCTTTCAGCGGCGACTCGACGAGGAGTACGCCGAAGGCTGGCGGGTCGCACGCGAGGGCGAAACCCGCGTCGTACTGAAGAACCCCGACTACGGCTCGGCATGGCTCCACGGGCTCATCGCGCTTACCACCGTGTGGTTCACCTTCGGCCTCGGCAACCTCATGTACGCCGTCTACGCCTACCTCAACTCGCCGACGAAGCTGCTGACCGAGGACGACTGTTTCGAGGACCCCGACCCCGAGGCCGACGCACTGACCGTCCTCCGACAGCGCTATGCGCGCGGGGAGCTGAGTGATGAAGAGTTCGACCACCGGGTCGAACGCCTGCTGGGCAGCGATCCTACCAGAGGCCGACGAAGCCGAACTCGCGAGCGAGCGACCGACCGCTACTGACGCGCCGCGTCGGCGAGTTCGCCCGCATACGAATCGGCCCGCCGGACCGGCTCGGGGAGTTTATAGCCCGCACAGTGTGCGTGAGCGAGCGAGGTGGCCGTCTCCGCGCCGACGCGGTGGCCCGGGCTCACGTAGAGCGGGTTGATGTATCGCGAGCTCCCCTCGTACTGGCGGGTCTGGACGGCGTAGCCGAGCACCGTCCCCTCTTCGACTTCGACCCGGCCGTCGGCGAGGATCGGGACTCTGGTTCCCTCCGAGAAGGGCTCCTCGGGCGGGTTGCTCAGCCGGCCACAGAGCAGGCTCTTTGCGACGCCCACACTGGGAAGGTCGAGCGCGACACCCATGTGGGTCGCGAGCCCGGCCTGTCGGAAGTGGATCCGGCCGCTGCCGTCGAACAGCGCGAGGTCCGGCTCGCACTCCAGTTCCTCGAAGGCCGCGAGGATCGACTCGCCCTCTCGGAAGGAGAGCAGGCCGGGAATGTAGGGTATGGAGAGCTCGGTGACGGCGGAGGCGCGCTCTACCACCTCGCCGTCGCGCATGGCGACGATCGCGCTGACGGCCTGCTCGCCGGGGAACGCCTGATCGACGCCGACGACGACCGGCGAGTCGGGGAGTGGTTCGTCGTCGAAGACCGCCTCGCGCGCGATATCACGCTGGAGCACCTCCATCTCCGTGCGCGAGAGGTCGGGATCGGGCCGGAACTCGGGGCGGGTGACTTCCATTAGAACCGTCCCCGTCCGGGACCGCCGGGGCCGCCCGGTCCTCCGGGACCGCCGGGGCCGCCGCCGAACTGGAGCTGGTCGGGCGCTCGCTCGCCTTCACGTCGGAGCTTCTCGCCGTAGGCCAGTCCGACGAACAGCCCCGCGAGGTGTGCGAGGTGGGCGATCCCGCCCGCACCGAACCCGCCGAGGCCGACGAGGCCGACCGAGACCGCGGCGAATCCCAGGGTCAGGAGCCACAGCGGCATCGGGATGAAGAAGAAGAGGAGGACCCGGAGGTTGGGGTTCAACACCGTGAGCACGCCGAGGATCGCCATGATCGCGCCGCTGGCCCCGACGACGGCGCTTTGCTGGCCCAGCGCCAAGGCGACCCCGACCTGTGAAACACCCGCGATCACGCCGCTGACCAGAAACAGGACGGTGAACATCTTGCTGCCGACCTTCCGCTCGACGATGGGGCCGAAGAAGTACAGCGCGATGCTGTTGAAGATGATGTGTTCGAGGCCGCCGTGGGCGAAAATCGAGGTGATCCACGTCCAGAGGTTCAGGATCTCGCTTGACTGGAGGACGAAGAGGAACTCCATGAGTCCGGGTTGACCGACAAGCGGGATGAGGAGGTACTGCACCAGGAACGTGGCCCACATCAACGACAGAAAGACGTAGGTCATGTTGTTGCGGAAATATCCCATCGGACCGCCCGTCCCGGTGTTGAATGGCAGCCGGTCGCTTACGCTTGCTTTCTGCCCGCCGGGGTTGTCCACGCTGTCGTCGAAGCCGCTGTCGAAGATCCCGTCGGGGTCGCTCCACTCATCGAGGCCCGAACAGTCGTGGTTCTCCGGGAGTCGGTGTTGGCCACAGAACACGCCGCCACAGCGCCCACAGCGGTAGGGCATGTTCTCGTGTGAGCCACACCGATCACACTGCGCCATTACCGGCGGTTCGCGGCGGGGCGACAAAAGGGGTTGGGATGTACTGCCGGTCGCAAGCCCCCGTACTGATTCGCCGGCATAGCTTGGCGAATCAGTACGGACAGGTTCGATCGACGGGACACGACGGATTGGGTTTTTACCCCCGCACCACCCACTCTCGCGCGTGCAGGAGTACGAGCGAAAACAGCTGCTCGAACGCATCGGCAAGGAGGGTTCGACCATCGGCGCACAGATCCCTGAAGCCATCGACATTCAGGGAGAGCGTGTCGAGCTCCGCGATTTCGTCTTCGAGATCAAGCGCCGCGAAACGGTCCCCGAGGGGGAACGAGAGCGCGTCGAGCAGGCAAAGCGCAACCTGCGCAAGGAGCGCCTCGAACGACTGGAACTGATCGAGGAGGGCGAGATACCGAGGGAAGAGGGCGAACGCCTCGCCGAATCGATCATCGGGATCGACCGCGCGCTGGAGGGGCTCCAGCAGCTCGGTCCGGCGAACGTCGAAGCCGAGGTCGAGGCCCAGGAGGTCGCCGATAAGAAGCGGTGGTCGCGCTTCATGCGCCAAGCCCTGGGGCTCGACGAGGACAGTACACCTAACAGGCGATAAGCCGAAGGGAGGATATGAGCCGCAACGCCGAGGTCGCCGCCCTCTTCGAGGAGTACGCCGACCTCCTCGAGGCCCGGGACGTCGAGTACAAACCCAACACCTACCGCCGGGCCGCAGACAGCATCCGCGACCATCCGACCGCGATCGAGGAGTTGGCGAGCGAGGGAAAAGAGGCCGTCGAGGGGATCGACGGGGTGGGTGATGCTATCTCCGCGAAGGTCATCGAGTACGTCGAGACGGGCGCGATCGAGGAGTTAGAGAACGAACGGACGACCCTTCCGGTGGCGATGGGCGAACTCACGAGCGTCGAGGGCGTCGGACCCAAGACGGTAGGAACGCTCTACGAGGAACTGGGCGTCGAGAACCTCGCGGACCTCGAAAAGGCCGCGAGCGCCGGGAAAATTCAAGAGATCAAGGGATTCGGGCCGAAAACGGAGGAGAACATCCTCAGCGGAGTGGCGTTCGCCCGGAAGGCGAGCGAGCGCGAGCTGCTGGGTGAGACCCGCCCGCTGGCCGACGACCTGCTCATGTATCTGCGCGATCACGGCTCCGTCGAGCGCGCCGAGGTCGCGGGGTCGATCCGGCGGTGGCGAGAAACCAGCGGCGACGTCGACGTGCTCGCTGCAAGCGAAGACCTCGAAACGGTCGTCGAAGTCTTCACCGGCTGGGAGCGCGCCGAGCGCGTCATCGAGTCCGGCGGGAACAAGGCGAGCGTCGTTGCCAACGGGATCCGGATCGACCTTCGCGTCGTCGTCCCCGATGAGTTCGGCAGCGCGCTCCAGTATTTCACCGGCAGCAAGGCCCACAACATTCGGTTTCGAAACCGGGCGCTCGATCGCGACCTGAAGGTCAACGAGTACGGAGTCTTCGACGTATCGGGGATGGACGACACCAGCGGCCAGCGCGCGGGCAAGCGGGTCGCCGGCAGTACCGAGGACGGGATGTACGGGGCACTCGATCTGGCGTGGATCCCGCCCGAGTTACGGGAGGACACCGGCGAGATCGACGCGGCCGCGACGGGCGAATTGCCCGACCTGCTCGAGGAGGGCGATCTCCGGGGGGACCTCCACACCCACACCGACTGGTCGGACGGCACGGAGTCGATCGCCGAGTGGATCAGCTCCGCGGAAGCGTTCGGCCACGAGTACCTCTGTATTTCGGATCACGCGACGGGCCCCGGCATGGTCGGCGGGGTCGGGCTCTCGGATGAGGATCTACTGGAGCAGGCCGGGGCGATCCGTGGGGCCGCTGAAGACGCCGCTATCGAGGTGTTCGCGGGCGTGGAGGCGAACATCGACGAGGCCGGCGGGCTGAGCGTCGCCGAGGACGTTCTCGAGGAGCTCGATCTCGTGGTCGCCTCGCCCCACAGCGCGCTCGACATGGCACCCGAGAACGCGACCGACCGGCTCGTCGCGGCCATCGAGCACCCCGCGACTGACGTGTTGGGCCACCCGACCGGACGACTGTTGACCCGGCGACCCGGCCTCGACCCCGATCTCCGGCGGGTTGCCACGGCCGCTGCCGACCACGGCGTGGCCCTGGAGGTCAACGCGAACCCCTCGCGGCTGGACCTGTGGGGCCGGGCGGTGAAGGTCGCCGTCGAGGCGGGGGCGAAGATCGCGATCGATACCGACGCCCACAGCGCGGCGGAGTTCGAGAACAACAGGTACGGAGTTCACACCGCCCGTCGGGGCTGGGCCGGGCCGGATGACGTAGTGAACGCCTGGGAGACAAGCGGGGTTCGCGAGTTCATCGGACGATGACCCAACTCAGGCAGATCAGCGCGATCGATTCGAGCAGGCGCAACACCAGCACCATCTGCTGGGCGGCGACGGTCGTGTAGAACTCGTCCGTCCCGAAGAAGAAGTAGATCGCGAGCAGGTTCTCGACGAGCAGGACGATCCCGAAACAGAGAAACCCGAGCGTGATCGCCGTCCGGAACCGCCGGTAGTTGGTGACCCAGATGTAGGTCAGCGCAAGCAGCATGCAGACGTTGAACGTCGCGAACAGGGTCGCGGCGTACATCCAGATCATGTGGTGGTCCCCTCGACGATCCGTTCGAAGGTGTCCCTATGGTCTTCGAACTCGTCGGTGAGGAAGTACATCTCGCCGTAGCTTTCCCCGTAGGCGGTGACGATGTCGTGTTCTTCGAGCATATCGAGGTGGTGGCGAACGGTCTTATAGTTGAGATCCAGTTCCTCCGCGAGCTGGTTCGCGTTCCGTGGTCGATTGAGCAACGCCCGGATGATACGGATCCTGTTCGTTCCGCCCCGCATGCCCGTGAGTAGATAGTAGAGGATCCGTTCCATACAGACGTTGTCCACCCTCGTTCCGCGCTTGGGATCGACTTCGAATACTCGTGGGCGGGGCACCTATTAGTGGATTACTGTTCTCGAACGAAGAGCGCAGCCCCCTTCCATCCCGGCTTGCCGCCGGGCGGTGGGGCGCGTGGATCGAACACACGGCCGTTCGGTACTGTGCACCGTGTCTCCCTGACGGGCGACCAATCCCGCCGATTACGACTACATCCCCGCCACCCAAAGGCGTTTTGCGGTAATTATACATAAATTCGACCCAAATATAACCCTAATATTCTCGCTCGTGCCCGCTGCACCGGTGATAGTGTCAGTTTGATTTTCACGACAGATCTACCGACTCGCACTTCGGAGGCGCTCGTCAGCGTCGCTCGTGATATGTCTCATCAGTACACATAAATTTATATTTGTATATTTAAAGGAATCATGGTACAAAACCTCTTTGTCGTGTCTGGGCGATTCCCGGGTATGGATTCGCCAGGCGAGGGGGAGATCGTTCACACACCCACGGAGGAGTTCGCCGCGAACACGAACATCGCGGCGTTCATGGATCGCTACGACATCGCCGACTACGAGGCGCTCATCGAGCGTACGTGTACCGATATCGAGTGGTTCTGGGACGAACTGATCGACTACCTCGGGATCGAGTTCTACGAGGCCTACGACGCGGTGCGCGACGACAGCGGGACGCACCACGCCCCGGAACGGGCGAGCGGTGAAGCCGCGAGCCGCGGGGGCCCGCAGTTCACCGACTGGTACCCCGGCGGACGACTCAACGTCGCGCATAACACGGTCGATCGCCACGCCGAACCCGACAACGAGACCCGGAACGAGGTCGCCTGCATCTGGGAGGGCGAACCGGGCGAGGTCAGGCAGGTCACGTATCACGACCTGTATCGGCAGGCCAATCAGGTCGCCAACGCCCTCGAAGCCCGTGGCGTCGGGACGGGCGATACCGTCGGGCTGTACATGCCGATGGTGCCCGAGGTGATCTCCATTCTGTATGGCTGTTTCAAGGTCGGTGCGATCGCGGTCCCGATCTTCTCGGGGTTCGGCACCGACGCCACCGCCACGCGGATCGCCGACAGCGAGCCCTCCGTCCTCTTTACCGGCGACGGTTTCTACCGGCGGGGCAGCGAGGTCCGCCTGAAGGCATCGGCGGACGCGGCCATCGAACAGGCGGGCCACGTCGAGCACACTATCGTCTACGAACGCCTCGGAGCCGACTACGACCGGACCGAGCGCGACGAGACGTGGGCCGAGGCGATCGAGACCGAGTCCGACGAGTACGAGACGAAATCCCTGCCGTCGGACCAGGAGTCAATGTTGCTCTATTCGTCGGGTACCACGGGTAAACCGAAGGGAATCGTCCAGACCCATGCAGGGGTCGGGGTCCAGTGTCCAAAGGAGGTCCACTTCGGGATGGACCTCAAGCCCGCCGACCGGTTCTTCTGGGTGAGCGACATCGGCTGGATGATGGGTCCGTGGACCCTGATCGGGACCCACACCTTCGGCGGCACGGTGGTG
>NZ_RDQG01000037.1:0-50469 GCF_003697815.1 Halalkalicoccus subterraneus
CGGGAGATTTTCGACATGGATCATCGGCAATCTTCCGCTTCAATTCCTTTGAACTAACGGACGAATCCGACGCCGTCTAGTGATTCACCAGAGCCGACTGTTATGATATCGGCTCTTCCGACTTGTCGGTATCGGGCGGAAGAAACCAGACGAGTGATGCTCCGATCTTTTTGCGCCTGACTCGCCCAGCTTCATCGAGCTTTCGCAATCGTTGATCCGCATTCTGTCGTGTGACACCGAGTTCGTTTGCGACCTCGCTTGTCGCCGCTGGTTCATGAGCATGGACTGCAGCCACGAACTCATCATCGCTGTTGGATGGGGTAAATTGGCCGCCTGGTGTTCGATTACTCATACCGATTGCTATGTGAGTCCCTCACTTCAACCTATGGCTACCAAAGCAATCCGGTGGTTTTATACTAGTTGCTATTATAGCAATAGGTAGAAACAGACTCGCTCCTTGGGGCACTTCGAAGTTAGAAGGATGCCCGCCTGCGCCAACAGGCGAGCTGGTCTGTTTCAGCCCAACAGACCATGTGCACGAATACAATCGACGCACTTGAGTTCGACGCATCGACCAGAAAACGCGCCCAGTACGAAGCCTTCGACTTTGAACTCGACGCACCCGGTCTCGTGACCATTCGCAATGAGAGCCACGAGAATGCCGACGAGCACAGCTATCGCGTCAACGTCGAGGACGGGGTTCCGGTCGCTTGCGAGTGTCCTGCAGATACGTATCACGATGGGGCCTGTAAACACCGCGTTGCGGTTGCGATTCGTGAGCCTGTGCTCAAGGCTGCAAGCGACTACGAGAGGAGTGAAAAGCAGGAAGTTGCGACCGACGGCGGGACGACTGTCGAGCATTCGGGGATCGGTGAGCGCTACACAGAGACTCGCCCGAGCGATTGTGACTGCCTACCGACGTTTGAGGATCTTCCCTGCTGGCCATGCTATCGTGAGGGATTCCGCACGCCGAATCCACTTTTGGAGGCTGATACCGAGGACTAACGCAGCGTCCGGTAGTTGAATCGCTCGCTAGCGAACACGAAGTCACTAGTTGATCAATGAAGCAAGCGCAATTGACCGATGACGACTGGACTGCTGCGGTAACTGAGAGCCACTCAGCGCCCGCTCAGAATGAGGAGAACAACAGAAGTAGTGAGAGTCGTCCAGCCACAAAAGCGACACTGTGCGAGTGCGCAGCGACCCATGCTAGTGAGGTGGCGGCCGAGCACTTTCCGGAACTACCCATCGAAGCTATCGACTGGGAAACCTCAACGCGGATGCAGCGCTCAGCCGGTGTCGCAATCTACGACCAGCAGAGTGAGCAGATCACGATTCGGCTCTCGTGGGATGCGTACGAGGCGTATGGATGGGAGCAGTTTTCCCGAGTCGTTCGCCATGAGTTGATTCACGCATGGCAGTATCACGAGTATGGAGAGGCCGACCACGGATCGACGTTTCGCCAGTGGATTGAACCGCTGGAGACGGATCGTCACTGTGAGCAGTACGCTGAACCGAACTACTGGGTCATTTGTGAAGCATGTGAAAGTCGTGATCCGCGATATCGCTGCTCGAAGGTTGTGAAACACCCCGAGAAGTATTCGTGTAGGCAATGTGGTGGGGAGATCAGTGTTGAGAAGGTGTAGTACGCGTTCGTTTGGCCTTATGCAACATCTCGTCTTCACCGAGCGCTGATGTTGCACAAAGTGATCGAAATGGTCGTAAAGATCTCTCGTATGACCCCCATAGAAATAAGAAATAGGTTGTTCGATCACTTCACTCGAACTGTCCCGACCATCCCAGAACCCTCATGTGGGATACAAAAGTATCCGTACGTTCCAGGTTGATCGAACGTGTGCTTGTAGTTCTCGCCCGGAGCGATAAGCCCCTCACTGATGCGGTTCCTCGCAACACGCTCTGACTCGAACCCCCCACTTGCGAAGTAGGCGGCCTCGTCTGGAATCTCTTCCTCATAGGCAGTGACTGTGTGCTCAATGTCGCTTTCGTTCGTCCACGTTACCGTCTCCCCAGTTTCGATCGTCGCAGTCTTCGGCTCAAACGTGAGATTATCGGGCATCGTGACGGGCTGAGCCGTCGATGACTGCCCAGTAAGGCAACCAGCGGTACTGAGAGTCGCTAGGGTCGCAGTGGAAAGTCGCAAAACCGTCCGTCGATCGTAGAATTCGAGTGACATTGTAACAGAAATGGATGGTACCTATTAGAGCGCCACGAAGAGGTCGGTCACGTACATAACGCTGAGACCGAGCAGGAATGCAAGCAGATTCGTGGCGCTGGCCACGCGACCACCTGCATCCCGAACCATTCGTGTAATCTCCCAGTCGACCTGCAGGATTGCACCAACCCCGATTGCGAGGAAGAAGGCACCGATCGTCGGTGAGTATGCGAGACTACCGATCCAGCCACCGAGGATCACGGGTGCGCCGGCGATGACGCCGAGCGCGGCAAAGTGCTTAAGTGACGGGCGTTTTCCGCGGGCGACCGGCGCAACAACAGCCGGACCTTCCGTCACGTTGTGGAGCATGAACCCGATCACGAGGAATGCGCCGAGCGACACGCGCCCGAGTGCAAACGAACTCCCAATCGCCAACCCCTCCGCGAGGTTGTGCAGACCGATCCCTACCGCGACCAGATAGGCGATCCAGAGACCGCTACTCGCTCGGCTATCACCAGCGGCGACACGGCCCTCACGCCACGCACTGATCGCCTGGACTAGGAGGAGTGCGCCGAAGATTCCGAACACGACCAAAAGATTCCCCTCATACGCGCCTGGAACCCGCTCGGCGAGTTCGAACGCCTCGAACCCGGCGTCGAACGCCAAGAAGCCCAGTACGCCGGCTGCAAATAAGAGAACAGCATGCAGCCAGCGATCGCTCATCGTCTTGATATAGGGGAACCAGAGCATTCCCAATGCGACCGGGATCACCCCGACGAACAGCCCGATTACTGCAAGCGTCCCGAGAAGACTGAGGCTAAAGCCGGGTGACTGACTCGGAGCGACAATCGTGTTGTGGAACGTCGATCCGTCAGACAAAACGAGGGCAACTTCGAGATCCCACCCTGGATTCCAGTGATACGGAATCTCGATCTGTGCGCTTTCCATCGGAGCGAGTGTTTGATCACCGCCGGCCCCTTCGACCTGGAAATTCCAGTAGGCTTCATCGACGAGGACCTGTGAAATCGTCACGGATTCCGGCCCGTTATTCGTCACGTGAAGCACGACTGTTTCGTCGCTCGGAAGTGTCGTGTGCGTGACCGTCACGTCCGGAAGCGGTTCACCGCTCTGAACACCGGCGAGCGGTGACGTGAACGCGAACACACCCAAAACGAGCGCGAGTAATACGATCGGGAGTAACGCGCTGACCCATCGCGGTAGTCCGAGGGGTTGTGTAATCTCGTTCTTGGCTGGGACACCACCGTCAGTCGTCGAATTTTGTCTTTTGTCCGCCATGTTAGACCACCTCGAAGAAGCTCATCCAGCCGAGTTCGGCAAACTCCGACTGATGCGCGTGAAACATGTACAGCCCAGGCTCGTGGTCGGAGTAATCGATCTCGAGGATGCCGCGCTGGGCTTGGCACTGCATGATCGTATCTACAGTCTTGAACGTCGGTGTCAGCGTCGTCCCGTGGTCATAATAGTCGAAAAACTGCGAGTGTGTGTGGAACGAATTGATGAGATCGAACTCCGTCGCATTGGAGAGATACACGCGCTGAAGTTCGTTCTTGTCGATCTGGATAGGGCGTTTCGTCTCTCCCGCCGTCCAGTTGCCGTTACCGTCGGTGTCACCAACTCCGTATCCAAACGCCCGTGTATTCGCCGCGTAGACCTCATTGCCGCCGTCGAAGTTAGTGTCGAACGAGTTCATCACCATTACCATCTCGTTGACAGCGTCGTTTTCGGCGTACTCGTGATTCCGGCTCCTCGCCTCTTCGACGAGTTGCGTCCGAAAGTCGTCGGTAATTGGCCCGGGATAGTTGATGTAATCGCGTGGGTTCTCCCTGACGCGTTCGGGGTCCGGATCGACGATGATTGTGCCGTAGAGTCCTCGATGGATGTGTTCTTTCAGCGGGAGCGAGTGGCAATGATAGAAGTGCGTGCCGGCGGGCTGGGCGATCCACTCATAGGTGAAGGATTCACCCGTGTTGAGTACTCCGGGGCCGTTCTGAGGGATCCCATCCATTCGCGGGTTGAGATTCTTCAGGTGCGGATGAATCGTATGAGCGTGCCGCCCGAAGTTCGTGAACTTGACGCGGATCAGATCACCCTCAATGGCGCGGATCGTCGGGCCCGGCACCTGGCCGTTGTACGCCCACGCCTGGAACTCGACGCCCGGCGCGATGGTGATCGTTGTGTCGACGGCAGTGAACTCGAACTCCCGTACGGTTCGGCCATCCTCCTCGTAGATTTGCTGAGGGACGTTATCCTGCCCGCTGTCCCCAGTATTGAACGCGGTGAGGAACTCGTGCGGGTCGAAATCTAAATCCCGGTATTCGCCCACCGCACCGAAACTGCCGTGTTCATCCTCGTCCTGGTGGTCGGACGAAGCACTTGTTCGAGTACTCCCGAGCCCGACTGCTGCACTTCCGGCGACACCGAGACCGCCGAGTACTGTGCGACGACTGACGCTCGTTTCACCAGTGAGTGATTCGACCAGTCGCTGTTCGAGTCGTTCTGTGACGTCCGCTGCACTGTCGTAATCTATCGATGGCATGATCTCCTCCCCTGGTCACGCCTTCGGATACCCATATGCACTAGTTGACCGCCCCAATATATAAATTAGACTTATCTAATCTTAGATTGAGTCTAAACTAATACTGTGGTAGGGACTTTCAAGCTTCTCAGCTAGGACTCCGTGCTTCGTTGGTGTGAACTGTTAGTCGGTAGGTCGGTCAGCCGTGTTTTGGTGTTCCTGCCCCGCAGCAGCCTCTGATCGGAGGGTTGCTGCGTGCTAGATCCGTCGGTTGAGATACTGCCGTTTGAGGATACCAGTTCGATCGCGGCCCTAGTCACCCAGAGCGATTCAGCTCGCCATCAGTCTGAAGAGTTCTCTGGCGACGCTAGGAACAGACACTTCCTTTGATGACTCGTCTGCAACACTCCCGCAGGAAGGGTAGTTGTTGAATGGTCATCTTCCTTGCCGGCGGTCGCGGCTTCACTTGACGTGAGATGCCGAGATGATTAGCCGAGCTACACCAACGGAGCATCTCTAACTGGGGGCCTCAGTACTTCAAATACGACCGGTATCCTACTCAGTGGGAATCCGCCGTTTCCCCTTATGTTGGGGTCTTTGATAAAGCGGTATGGAGCGTCGACAGATTCTCAAGACAGCTGGAATTCTCGCTACAGGTGGCGTAACTGGTCTCGCCGGATGCAGTAGTTCGGGGAACGGAGATGGTGGCGGTGAGCCGACCGCGACTGAAACGCAGGAGACAGCTGGTGGGTCAGGAGACTCGAATACCGTCATGATGGTCACCGAAGGGAGCGAGTACTATTTCGATCCCATCGGTCTGTTCATCGAATCCGGGGAGACAGTCACGTTCGAAATCCAGAGTGGGAGTCACTCGGCAACGGCCTACAAAGAGGGAACAAGCACAGCATCAGTTACCCGTATTCCTGAGAGCGCAGAACCGTTCAACAGCGAAACGCTGAGTGAACAGGGCGCAACGTTCGATCACACGTTCGAGACTACGGGGACGTACGATTATTTCTGTATCCCGCACAAGTCCCTGGGGATGGTCGGTCGTATCGTCGTTGGAGAACCCGGCGGTCCCGCGGAGGGAAGTATGCCACCGGACGGAGACGTTCCCGAAAGCCAGACCATCGTCGATCAAAGCAGTGTGTCCTATAGCTCGTTCTCTGGGTAGGCAACCGCGTACATTGCGAATTGCGGGATCCGGAGTCGCTTGTGCACTACATGGCCGACATTGACTGTGCTTCGGACCTACAGTATGGAGACATCCGCTGGCGATGACACTCGCACAAGACTCGTGGCCGACATATACGCCAGGAACCATACCCAACGATGAGGTTGGAAACTAATCCTCAGCAAGGATTTTCCCGAGGTCTTGCGGTTAACGGAATCTGTTGAAGTAGTGAGGCTCTAGCAGGATTGGCAAATACATGTTGCCGATCCAGAGAATCTATACGGCACCCGATTACTGCCGGTTTCCAGTAAATCTACAGAGGAAATAAGGCGAGTGCCTCGTGGCTTGGCCCCGAGGCGGTTCACTTTGTTAACGGTTTTGTCTATCCGGTCACAACAGTACATATGGAATTCGACTTCGTGCGCTCGGTGGCTCCCCTCGTCGTAATTGTCGCCGTCGCAGCGATTGCGCTCACGACAGTGATGACCTCCTCGACAGTCTTCATGATGGTTCTGCCCTCGATGATTGTCTTCTCGGTCATCGCGTTCTTCTTCGGGATGAAACACGGCGAGTTCCGCGCCAGTCCGTAACAGGCCGACCTAGTAGCCGAAATCCACCGGGTTGCGGTCCATGCTAGCCCCCAGCTGTGTTGATTCCGATTCATTTCGATGACCGATCGCAGTCCTAGCGACGACTGTTTCAGCGGGACAGTGTCGAACCAACAGGAATCCACCAGAGCCGGTTAACCACTATCGTTCAGTTAGATCCAGTCCTGGTCGTCGTGTAGAGCGTCTCTACGCGGAGTAGCCGGCGTACTCCATAGGCTGGTTGAAGATGTCCGTATCCATGACGGACCGATAGACCACTCCAGTAAGCATCCCACCGGGATAGAACGTGCCGTTCATCACGTGGTTGACCTTGTGGCAGTGCATCAAGTAGATACGGGGGTCTGCATCGGCAGTAAATTCGATCGTGTGTCGTTCAGCAGGGGCAACGTTCGTGACGTCCATGTCGTGTCGGGCAGCCTCCGGAATCGTGAGTCCGAGCACCGGAGCCTGCCACTGGACGACTGTACAGGAGCCAGCAAAGGTGCATGAGGCCGTCGTTGCTTGGAGTACGGAGTGATAGCCCGCGATTGATGCTCCCACCACGGATAGTGGCACGACTATTCGCCAGATTCTGTTGTGACTCTCGAGGGCGGCAACGCCGAGAACGACGACAAGCGAATACATGGGGATACGTTGGTACCAGCAGAGGGTACACGGAACGAGACCGAGGCCGAGACTGAACCAGAGGCTTCCGAGGGTCGCAACCGCTGCGACGCCTGCCCCGCCTGCAAGCTAAAATCGTCCATCGGACATCCATGACTCAGTTTGATCCAGCTGCATCTTCGATCAACTGTCTTGTTCGCTCTTCGTTTCCGAGTGGATTGACCGTCGTGCCATCGATGAGGAGCGTCGGTGTGGCGTCGACACCGGAATCGTTCGCAGCCCTGTCGGTCGCCCGAAGCGCGTCGTCGTACTGGTTTTCTTGGATCGCCGTGCGGATCGACGCTGTCTCGGAGACGCCTGCTGCCTGAGCAAACTCGACCAGCCTCTCGGCGGTCGCCCACTGGTTGCTCTCGGGTGGTTGATTCCGGAACACGTATTCGTGAAAAGACCAGTACGAGGCTGGATCAGTGTTCCAGACGGCTAATCCAGCCTGACCGGCTGCCGGTGCATCGGGGCCCAAAAATGGGTCGCCATCGATATATGCGAGAGTGCGGAACTCGAGCGCGATTGTTCCTGGTTCCACGTAGTCCGTTACGAGCTGTGAGAGCATCTCCGTACTGAACTGGGCACAGTACAGACACTTCCAGCTCCCGAAGTACGTGACCGTGATATCGGCATCGGCGGAGCCCATCGTTGCATACCGGAAGTCACTAGGCGAGTCGGGAATCGAGGCAGTGGCGACGGCACCCGCATCATCTCCAGCATTCGCGCCGACATCCGGTTCAGTACCCGTATTGTCGGACAGGGCGGTGGCGCCGATTACGAGACCGGCAGTAGTGGCACCACCGCCGGCGAGGAGGAGTTGTCGGCGGGTCAGTCCTCCGATAGCAGCTCCGACACCTCCCTCGGAGAACCGCTCTGAGAACGTGAGTGAATCGACGGCTACGTCCGCCCGTTTGTAGTCCACACGTGAGAGGTCGTCGGGATGCGCGGCGAGCCAGTGTTTGTACAGTTGCTCGTCGGTTTCGCCATCAAGCTGGTCACCACAATAATGGCAGGCGCTGTGAGCGTTCCATGTGTGGTCACGCGCTGCTCCAGCTGTTTCGAAGTGATCTGTACAGATCGGGCAGGTATGGGCAGTCATTCGTAATCACTACTCCAGGTGGCAAATTTCATAGGCTCCGTGTTCTGCTCTCGTAGTGAGCTGAATCGTCGGTATCTGTGGCATTGTTTTATACGCAAGGTGTCATCAGCGGAGGAGATATGCGACAAGGCAGGTCGTCAGGAGACAGAGTAGAATGAGAATTGCCACGCCGAGATGGGTCGTCACGATGATCGGTTGGAGATCTTCCGTGACGGTCAGTCCTCCGAGGATAACCTGTAACGGAAGGAAGACGAGAGCGGCCGTGGCTGACCATTTGACAACCGGGGTATTACGGTGTGTTACCCACGCTCCGAGGGTCGTGCCGGCGATCAGAATCCCGGCCGTCATCGCCAGTCCGCGATGAGCCCACTCTGCGAAAATTTGGAGTGCAGAGTATGGCGAGTTAGCAATGATATCGGGCTGGAGGAACGGAACCCACGTCCCGTAGCAGGTCGGCCAATCCGGACAGGAAAGTCCAGCACCGATCGCACTGGTATAGGCTCCGAGAAGCATCACAATGTACGTCAGAAGTACCGTGAAACCGGCGATATGCCTATACCTGACCGGAGGCTTTGAAATCGTGGCTCGCAAGTCGTGCCAGCGGAGTCGGGCTTGAGACATAATATTGGGTAGGGCCTCTGACTTGCGGTGTGACGAGTTGATGTCTTGGAGACAAAGTGTTAGGCCGGATTCCCATTAAGTGGGACACCGCCAGCTATTCATTGAGGAGCCGTCCCATACCATTGTTAAGAAGACCCACGGCTTGTAGGGAAAACCCCTATACGCCGATAGTATGATGTTTCAAGAACATACCCAGGAACGGTCGATAGATGAAAGAGATCGTGAAGAGAAGTTTACCAACGACAACACCTGTCCCGAGTGTCAGGGTCATATTACCCGGAACAGCGACAGCGGTGAGGCGACCTGCGAAAGCTGTGGGTTGGTTTTTGAAAACGACCCAATCGACCACGGCCCGGAGTGGCGTGCATTCACGTCGGACGAACGCGATAAAAAGAGTCGGGTCGGTGCTCCGACGACGCAGCTGATGCACGATAAGGGCCTGAGTACGACTATCGGCTGGCAGGATAAGGATGCCTACGGACAGGCTATCTCCGGTCGCAAACGCGCTCAATTACAGCGTCTCCGGACGTGGGACGAGCGGCTCCGGACGAAGGATGCCCACGAGCGGAATCTCAAGCAAGCGCTCGGGGAGATCAGCCGCATGGCTTCCGCTCTGGGACTTCCGGAATCGGTTCGAGAAACTGCAGGCGTCCTGTACCGGCGTGCTGTAGAGAAGAATCTCCTCCCCGGTCGCTCAATCGAGGGTATGTCGACGGCGTCGTTGTACGCGGCTGCCCGACAGCACGGAATGCCACGGCCGCTGACTGAGTTCGCCGATGTCAGCCGTGTCGAGAAAATCCGGATCCAGCGAGCGTACCAATATCTGTCCCGAGAACTTGGGCTGGAGATCAAGCCGGAGGATCCCCGGCAATATCTCCCACAATTCGCGTCATCGCTTGATGTGAGCGACGAAGCACAACGGCGCTCTCGAGAACTGCTTGAGGTAGCTACAGATAATGCCGTCCACAGTGGGAAGAGTCCAGCCGGGTTAGCGGCCGCCGCTCTGTATGCTGCGACCCACCTCACGAATGAGCAGCTCACACAGGAGACAGTGAGTGAGGTCGCCCACGTCAGTCGAATCACGATCCGAAATCGATACCAAGAGCTTCTCGAGGTGTACGCGCAGCATGACTGACTGGATAGCCCCTGCCGGGCGAAATACAGCTACAGATGTACCAATGACACGTTATCTACTATGAGCGAGTTCTCAATACAGACCGAGATCGAAGTATTGGAGGTGCTCGTTGACGAGTCACCTTGCCATGTGATAGAGATCACTAACGCCGTCGATGGACACCC
Source organism: Halalkalicoccus subterraneus (assembly GCF_003697815.1). Lineage (NCBI taxonomy): Archaea > Methanobacteriati > Methanobacteriota > Halobacteria > Halobacteriales > Halalkalicoccaceae > Halalkalicoccus > Halalkalicoccus subterraneus. The sequence continues at coordinate 10,159 of NZ_RDQG01000037.1, forward strand.
GATCACCATTGACCAAACGTGTTCTCACCTCCATAGTGAGGGCTGTATTGTTCCAGTGGGTAGAGGTCTCTACGAGATCACAGACGCAGGCGAACAACGACTCGAAATTCAGCACGATTCATAACTGCTTCACAACTGTGTCACCATGTCTCCCCTCTTTCGATGGATCGGCCGTCATGACTCTGGAACCACGATCCCGGCTGAATTCGTGGGACCGATGGGATGCCTCTCCAACAATCGGACGCCATATCCCGAGAACCACGTATTATCGAATAATGGGAGATAATTCAGTGTCGTCCGAGGACACTTTGGAGGTACAGGATGTCCTTGATGCGCTGGATGATCCCGCGTGTCGGGCTATTCTCCGAGAAACTATCGAACCAATGACTGCGAACGAACTCCTCGACGCATGTGACATCCCCAAGTCGACGCTGTATCGAAAATTAGAACTCCTCAGTTCCGCTACCCTCGTTCGAGAACAGGAGACGATCAACCCCGGAGGTGGACGGGTTACCTACTACGAGCGATCGTTCGAGGACGTCACAATCTCTATGGACGACACAGGTACGTTTTCGGTGAGTGTTGATCGGCCGCCGCAATCGACCGATGAACGGCTTGCCGATATCTGGTCGATGATGGGGGATGAAGTATGAACGGCGTCATCACGGCGATTGCAGTCGTCAAGTTTGTAATCCTGCTTCTCGGTGGCGGGATTACCCATATTGCATTTAAAGCCTATCGACGTACGGGTGAGGACTCGCTACACGTCCTTGGTGTCGGGTTCGGTATCATCACACTCGGAGCAATTCTGACTGGCGTGGCCAATCAGTTCTTTTCTGTCGGATTGGCACTTGGCGTGCTCATCAACAGTCTATTCGTCGCCCTTGGCCTCGCGGTCATCATGTACTCGCTGTATATCCAGAAATGAACTGTTCCGACTGTTGCTGTTCCTGATCTCAGTCGAGGTAGCTATCTCCTTTCTACGTAGGTCAGAACGAAATTACGTCAAGGACGCCGACGGCCACGACACTAATGTAAACGAGGTAGAGTAATTTCGGCTTGTGTCGTCAGATTGTCTTCGTATGAGACGGTTAGCACTCCAGAAGTCACCTGTGGCTCGACGTCATTGATACCGTCGAGCTTCTGGACACTGTTCTTGACTTTGCCGGCACAGGACGGACAGTCCATTTCGGAGACGGTAAACCGGGCAACGTTGCCTTGATCTAGTGATATGCTACTAGATCCTTCATTCTGATGCTCGTCGTGGTGGTGATCGTATGAGCGGGAGTCCTGACCAGAGGTGTCTGGATCCCGCTGAGACGAAGTCATTACCGAGAGCTAGATCCTGCTATTTTATTAAACCAGCTGCCACAATCGCCCAGTTAGTACATCATATTTAGTAATTTATCCGCGATAAGTCATTAACTCGTTCGTTGCTGTATGGATTCGCTGGTTAAGGAATAGTCTCGAGCATAGGAGGCTACAAGCAGCTGTCGACCGTTTGTTGACTCAATCCGAACGATAGCAGGGAGGATAGGGTATTGGGCAAAGGTTGCGGCGCAGGTTCGTTATCAATATCATGAAATAGCGTGCGGTCGGCGATGGCTTGCTCTGTCTCTCAATTCCAAGTTGGAATAAAACAACTGAAGCTCTATCACATTGTCTTGTTAAAAACAGCAATGAGATATGGAAGACGAAAAAGAACGTGTCTGGTTAGTTGAACGGACGTATTCTGACGATGAGCAGAATCTGATCATTCTCATCTACGCGACTCCCGATGGAGAGCGCTACTTCAGAAAAGAACGCGCTCTTCCGAGCTTTACTGATATGCGTGATACGACAGCTGCAGTGGACGTTGATCCTGACAATTTAGGTACTGTTGGTGATGAGAACGAGCGAGAACAGTATGCTGCTGAAGCCAGCCGAGTAGCTGAAAACCACGATCCTGACGATCCGATCTAATGTCCTCCTTGTCTCTAATCCGTATTTAGAGGAGTGATAAAGGCCAAACGGAGTAGGATTCCATTGTATTTTATTGCTGGTTATCCTACCGCGGAGTATGAGAGAACTCGTTTTCGCCCTCGAGTACGACGCTGAGAGAAACACGCTTGCGGATACGCTTGTCGACTTCCCTGACGCTTTGGTGAGGTCGTTATCGCTTCATGCGACAGCGGATAGCCTCTGGCGTGTTGATCACGCAACTGGCTCACCGACGGCTCTCTCTGCAATCGAAGATGCATTTCTTGCGTCCGACTATTATGCAGACTGTCTCGCCACAGAACCATGTGGTGCAGATTCCGAAACGCAAATCCTTGATCGAACAGATGATACAGTAGTCCTCTATACGTGCTGGCAACGCACGTCAATCTGCACGTCCATCCCTCATCTCGCACTTGAGTATCTCGGTGACGGATTATTATTCGAAACGCGGCACAAACAGCGCCGTCACACATGGCGAATCATCCATTCGGAAGACGCTGACATTCACGGCTTCTTCGATGCATTACGTGGAGAACTCGCTCCAGATATCGACATGGATATCGTTCGACTCACGGGCCTTTCCTCATCACCGGCGAGTAACTCCACCACTGACGAAGGGATTTTGTCCCGTGAGCAGCATGAGGCACTGACCGCTGCTGTCGAACACGGGTATTACGAGGCGCCTCGAGAAATCGATCTTGGAGAGCTCGCTGAGAAACTCGATGTGCCCCGTTCAACACTCACGTATCGGGTGCGGCGTGCTGAGGCACAGATCGCAAAGCAGTTTCTCGAAAACGGATCAGTAGCAGATCCGCTCTCCACTGCGTAATTGGCATACTCTAACTTTTGTTAGAATATTCCAAATCAAGTCTTATTCTGGCGGTTACCCTTTATACTACTATGAGCAATTCAGATGACGAGGAAGGTAGCCATGCGCAGTGGAGTGGGCCGTGGTATCTCTTTCCTCCAATTCGGAATGCACTTATCGCAGCTGTTATAGCAATCCTCACATTCGGTCTCAGTCTCTTCGATTTCCTTCCGCTGCTGGTTGAGAATAGTCTATACGCGGTAGCAATGCTACTCGGGGGATTCCACTGGCTACAAGAAGGATTTGAGGAATTGATTGACGAGTATGAAATCGGTATTGAGATTCTGATGTTAGCTGCGGCAGGTGGGGCGGTAGCTCTCGGATTGTGGGAGGAAGCCGCGTTCCTTGTCATTCTCTACGGCGCTGCAGAAGGTGTTGAGGAATACACGTTCGCACGGACCCGTGCCTCGATCCGAAGTCTGCTCGATCTCGCCCCCGAAGAGGCGCGACTCATCACGAACGGGAGCACGCAGATGATCCCAGCACGGGAGCTCGACATCGGGGATCTGTTTCGTGTCAAACCTGGCGAATCCATCCCGACTGACGGGCAGATCGTCGATGGCCGCTCCACGGTCGATCAGGCGGCGGTCACCGGCGAATCCGCCGCTGTTGATAAACAAGAGGGGGATCAGGTATTTGCCGGGACGGTTAATCAGGAAGGGGTCCTCGATATTGAAGCGACGACACCCTTCGAGGATAACACCCTCTCGAAGATGATCCATCTCGTTGAGGAGGCACAGGAAGAAAAAGGGAAATCGCAGTTGTTCATCGAGAAGTTCGGCGGCGTCTACTCACCGATTGTACTTCTAGTTGCCCTCGGACTCATGATAGCGCCCTTCGTTGTTGGTCTCCAGTCCGTCTGGGCGAGACGCGCTATCGTTCTGCTCGTCGCAGCTGCACCCTGTGCCTTGGTTATGTCCACGCCGATTGCGATTGCGTCCGGTATCGGGCGAGCAGGTCGAGAAGGCGTGCTCGTCAAGGGTGGTATCCATCTCGAAAACCTCGGGAAAATCGAAGCTATTGCCTTCGATAAAACGGGGACTCTCACTCGAGGCGAGCCAGTAGTCACGGATGTCGTTGCGTTTGAGGGAACCGAAGACGACGTTCTCAGGCAAGCAGCAAGTGTCGAACAATACTCTGAGCATCATCTCGGCGAAGCAATCATGAACGCCGCGGCTGAGCGCGGGCTTGAACAGACCGAGGTATCTGAGTTTAGTTCAATCACCGGGTACGGGGCACAAGCCCAGCTCATGGAGGAAACCGTCTACGTTGGAAAGCCAGGGCTGTTCGACCGGTTCGACCTCGACATAGAGGAGATTCAGGAAGCCGAAAACCTTCAAAGCGAAGGGAAGACTGTCGTCCTTGTTGGAACGCCGAATCGAATTATCGGGGTGATTGCGCTCCGGGATGAGCCACGGCCAGAAGCAAAGGACGTCATCGATGACCTTCATGAGATGGATGTTGATGTTCTTATGCTTACTGGCGATAACGAGGAAACGGCGCAGGCAATCGCAGCAGAACTCGGGATTGACGATGTCCGGGCGGATCTAAAACCGGAAGAGAAGGTCGAAGCTGTCAAAGAACTCACTGCGAAATACGAAGCGGTCGCGATGGTCGGCGACGGGATCAACGACGCACCAGCGCTGGCCCAAGCGACCGTTGGGATCGCTATGGGGACCGCAGGAACAGATGCAGCGATTGAGGCTGCCGACATTGCATTGATGGCTGACGACATCACGAAGGTCACGTACGCACTTCAACTCGGGAAGCGAGCACAGGAGATTAGTCGCGAGAACATCGTGTTTTCCTTGCTCGTGTTAGCCGCGCTCATTCCCGCTGCGCTGCTCGGTGTAATCGGGATCGCCATCGCAGTCGTCGCGCACGAGGGCTCTGAACTGCTGGCGATTGGGAACGGTCTTCGGGTGAGACGAGGGTGATGGAGCAGGAGTATGACTGAGAGCGTCCTCAAATTGCTGTACGACGTGCGCACGGCCAGAAAACACGCCCCCAGTGCAATTTTAAAGCGGCAATGCGACCGTCTCGCCGAGATGGTGGCGTTCGCGCGAGCTAACTCACCCTACTATCGTGAGCTGTATCGGGGCTTTGCCGAATCGGGCGAGTTCTCGATTCGAGAGTACATGCAGGATCCAGACGGCCGCGTGCTCGGTTACCCGACGCGACAGTCGGGGACGATCGCGCCCGTGTTCCGCTACCTAATCGACCAAGCGATCATGCACGGGATGGACGACCCCGACCGGTCGGCGTACTACCTCCTCGACGAGATCGAGCACTTGGACGCGACGATCAAGCGCCTCGGCGAGCTGATCAACGTCGGCCGGGGCAATCAGTGTCAAGCGATTCTCTCGCTCCAGTCCGTGGCACAACTCGAGGATACATACGGGAAGGAACGCGCCCACGCGCTGCTGTCGGGCATGGTCACGGTGATCGGGCTTCGAGTGGCCGACGAGGAGAGCGTCGACTTTCTCCGCGAGACTGTCGGAACATCCTTCGAACAGTACACCCGGAATTCAGGCGACAGTCGTACGCCCAACGAGAGCGAGGAGAAAGAGGAATATTGCTTCGCGAAGGGCGACCTCCGGAACTTCGACCCTGGTGAGGCCGTGATCTGCCGCCAGGGGAAGGGCTGGGTCCACGGTCGGATCAAGATGCTCGAGGAGTAGGCCGTTCTCGAAAGGAGCCCCATGGCAGGGAATTTTCGCGGTGCTGTGCAGGCGCGTGAGGCTAATCCGGGACCAAACCACTCCATGGGATCTATGTCAACAGCGCTGAGTGTCATCCAAAACGGGCGAAAGATTCAGGTACGTCAACGTACAATGTCAACGCAGGATGGGCATTGCCGACAAACAAATTCGGGTCAGTGAAGCGGTGAAACGTGAGATCGAGCGCCGTCGACGGGAGGGGGAGAGTTACAACGACGTCCTCGAACGAACGTTTGCTACTCGCCCTTCAACTGATCGCGACCTGTTCGCTGGCTTTGGGATACTATCCGACGAGGAAGCTGACCGGGTCCGTGAGAACGTCGATCAGAGTAGAAAGAAATCGAAAGAACGCATGCGCCGCATAGACATCGAATGAAGGTTCTGGACGCGACGTTTCTGATCGACTATCTCAGTGGCGTCGAAACCACCCGTGAGTACCTTCAAAAGCATAGCGAGGAGGTGTTCATCCATCCCGTCCCTGCATACGCCGAAGCGCTTGTCGGAGTCGGAAACGGCCCCAAAGACAGCAATATTGATGAAGTGCGTGACTCCTTATCGTGGGGGGAAGTATACAGCGTGGATAAGCAGACGGCAGTGACCGCGGCAGCGATCGCTGATGAAGTCGGACCAGAAGGACCGTATCTTGCAGGAATGGACGCGTTGATTGCAGCGGTTGGGCGCGAGCTTGACGCACCAGTCGTCAGCGCTGATAGTGACCTCACCCACCCCGCGATGGCCAAGGTCATCGCTGTCGAAGAATACTGATTCTCATCCGTTCGAAGAGCATGAGGAGACATCTCTTTGAGCCTCATTCCCGATAAAATTCGAATAATGGCACAGAATCACGCCGATTGACCGATGACTAACGACGAACTCGCGGAAGTGAGCGAAGCGATCCGTGAGCAGCGCGATGACTATCTCGCAAGTGAAGGTGTCGACGTGAGTACGTAGGACGAGAATGTTGACGCTCTCACCCGTGGAGCTGATCGCGACGCTGCTGATTCCGACTAACGACGCTTCTACTTCAGCTCTCGTGAACAGAACAATCAGTACCGAAGCGTTAGCGACCGTACCTTGTGCAACATCGGCCGTACCTATAAAGACGGTTGTTGTACAAGGTGTGAAGGGGCGCAAGCCAAACGGCTGACAGAGCTACTTGTATACGGCTTCCAAGCGGCGGTCATGGAAGCGATTACGATCCGTCTCAAGGAAAGTACCCTCAAATCGCTCGACAGTGAGGCGGACGAACACAGGCGTATACGAGGCGAGCACATCCGCGAAATGATCCGAGCACGGGACGAGTACGAGGCGAAGCTCGCCGAATACGAGGACGAGATCGAGAAACTGAAACAAGAGAACGAACGGATCCGTCGCGAGAAGCGTCTGATCCTCGAGCAGCGAGAAGAGAACCACGAACTCCAGCGCTACGTCGAAGACGAACTCAGTTACCGAGAAGCGGGACTCGGGACCCGCGTCAAATGGTAGTTGTTCGGAAAAAGAGAAGATTAGCCCCCAGTGACCGATTCGGGGGACGCGTTCGTATTGGCAGGATCAGAGTCCCGATACAGTTCCGCTCGATTGAGGATCCGCCCGACAGTCGATTGGGGGATGCCGGCGAAGCGTGCGCGCTCGACCGTTGCTCTCGCCCTTCTCGATTCACTCGGGGATTTTCTTCAAGTATTTTCATGATACATATACGGGAATAATGCGATATGTTTATATATTTTTGAGTAACAAAACAAGATAATGTGGCTAAAATCGCTAATCAGTGATATTATCGCAGTCATCATGCTTTTTCTTGTACTGGTCTCTGTAGGAGTAATTGGGCTTATTATAATTGGGCCTAGTGCGTAAGCGGTATTGTCATTGTATTAATATATATTCGAGTTGACGGAGCTATCTAAGATCATAGATTTCGCAGCTGGCTGAACTACAACCGAAAACGGCGAAAACATACAGATTACTAGTCTTGATAGTGCGTAAATTACTCTACGGTCATATCGAGCGGAGTGAATCAGCCTCCGACCTGTTTACGGACTGAAAATCAGAGAAAATAACGATACAGCGTAGCGACGCCACTGCCGAAAACTCGAACCCAGCCGCGAAATCCGGTCGTCAGCCGACCGTTCGCAGGAAGGTCCCGATGAATCTGGCGAACGTCCGGCTACCGATCTCGGGATCGTCCCGAATCGGAATATCGAGTTTCCGCTTGAGCAGGTAATCGGTGAGCCGCCAGAGATTGTAGATCAACGTCGCGAACACGAAGTTCACGAACCGGACGCAGTAGTCCATCGACGACGTTCGCGGCATGAAATCCTTGATCGCCTTGTATTCGATCTCGATGTCCCACCGACGCCGATACTTGTTCACCACGCTGTCCACCTCGTCCGTTTCGACTCGCTGATTCGTGGCGAACATCGCGTATTCCCCGTCCTCGTTCCGCGACGGGACGTAGATGATGTTCAGCTCGTGACTTCGTTCGCCGTCGCTCGACTCCACGCCGTGTTCGACGGCGACGTTCGCTTCCGGATCCGATTCGAGATTGTCGAGGTATGGGATGTCTTGCTTGTACTCCTTTTTCGGCGTGATATACGTGACGTCGTGCTCATCGACCGTGTTGAACACGGCGTGACCGTAGAACTCGCGGTCGAACAGCACGGTATCGATATCGACGAACTCCTGAGCCTTCGTCAGCAGTCGATCAACGAGGTGGGCGAGTTCGTATGTCACCGCGTCTTCGGACTCCCAGCCGGAACATTCCTTGACGGGTTCGACGCCAAGGATGATCGGGACGTTGTCGCCGACGAGGGTGATCGTCGCGTATTTGAACCCGTATCGAGCCTCCTTCGGACCACTCCCGTCGTCGTCATCGGCCTGCTTGTTGTCGCCTTTCAGGTATCCGCTCGCCATCTTCGGGAACGCCTCGTTCGGAATCCTTTCCTCACGATCTTCCCATGGCGGAACGTAGATCCGCTCGTAGGTCATGTCGATAGCGGCGATCGTCTCCCGGTCGGCGAACGGCGTGTCGCCGTTGATTGCCGAAATCGTGTTTCGCGTCGAGAGATCGAATGCGGTGACAGCTGCATCGCGGATTGCAGCGATGTCGGGCAGCTCTTCGGCGTCGGTCAGGTAGTCGTCGAGTCCCGCCTGTAGCGCTTCTTCCTTGGGCGTACCGAACTTTTTGATGGCTCTCAGGATGGTCTTTCCGTCGGGCGTGTAGTCGTCGTCGGTGAGCCACCCGATCTCCCCTTCGGAGTTGGCAGAGCCGGTAGTCGCGCACATCCGCGCCAGCACGTCGAATATCTCTTCGTCGAGATATTCCTTGTTGTCGGCTCGACTCGTCTCGAAGTGTGGAAGGACGGTCTGGCGCGCGAACCGCACGGTCTGATGGGTGGCCTGACGCTTGCGCTCTCGTTTCGACGGCCCTTTGTCGGCATCATCGTCGGACTCCAGGAGGCTGGGTGCGAGTTCTTCGACGATGGCGTTGCGGTCGTCGGCTTCGCGTGCGATCGCCTCGGCAGCGATATCGAGCACTCGCTTGGTTTCGGGCGTGAATCGCTCGCTTTCGGTTTCCGAAAGCGTCTGCTGGCGTGGGACGCCGTCGGTGAACTCGAACCGAATCCGGAGATAGGGCTGTCGCTGTATTCGAGCGGTGACTGTTTCTTGCGAGAAGCCGCGCACGCGGCGGTAGAGGTACACCTTGATCATCTGCTCGAACCCGTATTTGCCCCGGTTCTCGTCATACGGGTCCTCGCCGATCGTCAGCGGGACCGTCGCGTTCGTGATCGCCCGACTGAGGTTGTCCACACCGTCGTCGAATTGTTCCTCGACACGCTCGATGAGCATCTCGACGGCCCGAGCGGCGAGGTTAGGAGGGGTTTCAGAGGATTCACTCATCCGTCGTGAGGCTCCCACACCGCTCGGCGGCGGTACTGTAACTCGTCGCGCTGGCACGGACGGTCAGGCGAGTGTGTTCAAAGGGGACGATGGCTCGTCCGCTCGACTGCTGTGAAAATTTGATCGGATGAGACGGGCGTGTGTTGGACGAGAGCTCGGGAGTGAGTGGCGTATCGGTCATGGTGGCGAGCGGGTGTTTTCGGCGATACTCGCGTGGTGGTCGGTACGAGGGCGAATCGTCGAGCACGACGGACTGAGACGCTCATCTGCGCCGCTGTCGTTGCATCGACGTATTGTTTAACTCGAACAACTGTGCGTATTCCTTCGTCACATATAAACCTTCGCAAACAGATGTTCGATTCAAACAATGGCCGAGAACGAGTCCGCTCATGAGATCAGCGCCGAGGTTGCTGACCTCCTACAACGGAAGGGAACTCTCGAAATCATCGTCCGGATCGGTGAAGAGGACTTCCTGCGCCACACTGACCTCCGCAGGGAACTGCTGATGAGTTCCAGCACGATTCAAAAACGGCTCAAGGCCGGTCGGGAACACGGTCTCTGGGACCAGCGACTCGAAGAATGGGGCGACGTTACCGCCAAGGTCTACGCGCTCACTCCGTTGGGTGATTCGCTCTACGTACGCGCTAATGAGCACGAACTCGTCGAGTTGTATCAATCACGCCGGGAAATCGTCCGGACGATTCAGAATCGGGAACGCAGAGTCGTGCTGGAGTCATCACCGGCTGATGCGAACTGGATATCGAACATTACGATGGAAGAACACGATGCCCAGCACGTCCAGAAATTCCTTCAGCAATTTTCGGACACCGAATCATGATAAGAAGATGCAAAAAACCACCAATATCTGACGGAGGCAGAAACAATAGATTAGACGACAAGGGAAATAGCGAAAAATCCTCGACTCCGTCCAAGCTCACGCCGATTAGCCCAACACCGACTGTTTGTGAGAGGTGCTCTGGATAACAGCAAGTTAAGTCCACGGAGCACCTCTTGGCTGGTATGTCCAGAGCCAGCCGGAAAATCGACCGTGACCCTGAGAAACCCCCTCGGGGAGCGAGTGGTACAGGGGCTCCAGATGGGTTCACTATCCCCGAGCGGTTCGTCGCCCGCGTTGTGAATATCGATTTGAGTTCGACCGAGAGTACTGATCGTTCAAGACGCAACTCCTCCGTCCCGCGGAATCCAGAGAAACCGGCACCGGACGAAAGCGGTGCGTGGAACAAACGCGGGTTCAGGACTGTTGATCGAATCGTCAACTGGATCGTCACCGGCGATCCAGATATGCCGTAGCGTCCGTTTCTGAGTCCGTCATCACAGAGCGGTGAATCACCTCGGCGCGTCGTTCTCGGAGTACGCTTAGTAGCCCTGTCGCTACGGGTCGCTGCTGCTCCAGAATCGGCTTCTACGACGTGATCTCCTCGATGAGTTCAAAGCCGTCAACGACCTCGATCTGGCCGTCGAATCCGGCGTCTTCGACAGCAGCAACGCTTCCCTCTCCGGCATGGGTGTCGGTCGTGACGAGGTAGATATACGCCGCCTCATCGGCGTCGAGAAGCTGGACGGCAACACCGGCGAGCGCTGTATCGGCTTTTTCGATGGTATCCTCGTTACGGTTCGAGGCCCGCGCGATGTAGCCGCGAACGCCGTCCATGACCGTCGCGACTGTGGGATTCGCGTAGTCGAGGGGATCAGCGACCCGGACCCAGCCAGCATCGATGGCAGTGTTGATCGGTGTTTCGTCGGGTGTACTTCGCTCGGGAGCCCCACCCAGCTCATCGTAGACGCGGTGGGGGATAACGAACGTCCTGTCGTGCCGTTGTGCGAAGCGGGCCAGTGCGGTATACTTATCGTTCTGCTGGCGTCCACACGCGATGAACAGGCCGGTATCGGCGATCCACGCCGAACTCCCGGCGTTGGCCGTGTCGAGTTCCGTCATCCGAGGATGAGTTCTCGTTTACCCGTCCTCGCGGGGTGGGTTGTCTCGCGCGTTCCGGATCCGATCGAAGTATGGATCGTGCTCTTGCATGTCGAGGACGACCTCTCGGAGAGCGTGCAGGACAGCGATCCCGAACGCAGGCTGGAGACCGAGTTCGCGAGCAGCAACGCGTTCGGACATTGTGCCCTCTGTATATGGAATCGCATAGGTGAGTGCGGCGGCGAGCTTGCCGATGCCATGCTTTTCGACGAGGAGGCTGAGATCCGGGTCTCGGGGGGCCCGGCCGATCGCGTCGATGAGTGTCGGGGTGATAGTGTACTCATCCTCGTCAAGAATCGTCGTGAGCACGACAGACAGCGCGGTGTAGGTATGGGTTTTCTGTGTCTCATCGCGGGTGAGCACGCCCAGTTCAACGAGCGACGCGGCGTCGGAGTAGGCCGTCGTTCGCGGAATGCCGAGGTCCGCGACGATCTCATCGATAGTCACGTCGTCGCTCCGAAGAACGTGTGTATAGAGACGGGCGAGGCGCGGCTCGTCGAGAAGATCTGCGACCGCGATGAACCCGTCGACGGCGCGTTCGGGATCGCCTTTGGCTGTCGACATACAATACATGATTCGTGTATTGAGTAATAACCCTTGGGGTGAGAGCTTCGGAGCACACCAGAAGGACCTCAGGGCGGTGTCGAATCCTTAGTAGTCACCGAAGTGCCGCCGATTCCCGGCGTCTATGTCGATTCCATGGACGACTTCCCGGCAGGTCCGCTGATGAACAAAGCCCTGACGGTGAATACGGGTCAAACACACGTTCAGCGCTACCTCGACCCGCTGTTGGAGCGTATCGAGGCCGGCGATATCGACCCGTCATTCGCCGTCACCCACGAGGAGCCACTGCAGAAGGGACCCGAGATGTACGAGACCTTCCGCGACAAGGACGACGACTGCATCAAGGTTGTGCTGACACCTTGATGAAGGGAAAACGACGATTCGATACATGAAAACCCGGTCAGTCAAGCGGCGTAGCGAACCGCCGATTCGGCGCTCCTCAAAGAACGAATTCCGGCGTTGCAAAATCAGGCGTTCGTTTTATTGAGAACGTATGCGTCGGTAGGGATGAGGACAAACAATGACAGATTCACTCGAAGGCAAGAGCGTCGCGGTCTTTCTCGCACCGATGGGCACAGAAGAGGTCGAATTCACCGACCCAAAAGAAGCCGTCGAGGACGCCGGGGCGAGCGTCGATGTGGTCGGAGCCGAGACCGGCGACGTCGAAACCGTCAACGGCGACATCAATCCCGGTGGCTTATACGAGGTCGAGAGGACGTTTTCCGAGGTCTCCGTCGAGGACTACGACGGTCTCGTGGTTCCGGGCGGTTGTGTGGGCGCGGACCAGCTCCGGGCCGACGACGACGCGGTGGGGTTCGTCCACGACTTTTTCGAGACCGAGAAACCGTTGTGTGTCATCTGTCACGGTCCGTGGACGTTGGTCGAGGCCGACGTGGTGGATGGCCGGACGCTGACCTCCTTTCACAGCCTCGAAACCGACATCCGCAACGCGGGCGGCGAGTGGGTCGATGAGGAAGTCGTCGTGGACGAGGGGCTGGTGACCAGCCGCAACCCCAACGACCTCGATGCCTTCTGTGACAAAGTGGTCGAGGAAATCGAAGAAGGCCCACACGAGGACCGCGAGACCGAAGACGTTTGAATCGGTGAAAACGAGCGCCGACCGACGAATTCTTCGGCACGTTCGGCCGGGTCTGGAACGCTTGCCTAAGTTAACACTGCTGCTCAGTGTAGCAGTAATCGCAGGTTGCAGCTTGCTGGCTGATTCTAAAGGTTAAAGACAGTCCCGGTGAGTACACCGTCCGCATTTGGTGATGATCGGGTTTCTGTGCGCTGTCACGCATCGATGCGAGTACGAAGCTATCGACCCGCCGACGCAGACCGGAGGTTCAATACTATCCCGGTCCCACGGCGAGTATGGGAGCACCCGACCGCGAACCGGAGGTGAGCGACGAGGCGATCCTGACGGTGTTCGTTCGGCGCGACGAATCCGACCTACACGCCCGTGAGGTGGCCGAGGACCTGCCGATGGAGCGCGACGACCTGAACGACCGCCTCGACGACCTCTACGAGCGCAGCCTCCTCGACAGCGAGGGCGTTCCGGGCGGGACGGTGTGGTCCATCGCGCCCGGCGTCGAAGACGACCTCTCGCCCTCTGACGAAGCAACCGAAACGAGTGTCGAGGCGCAGGCCGCAAGCGACACCGACCTCGAAACGTCGTCGCGCCGGACGGATACTCAGTCTGGAGGTGTGGGGATGGGAGAGGACGAATCGGTCGGGGATGCGGAGGAACCGACCACGGACCTGATCGCAGCAATCGACTTGCCGGGGACGCCCGACAAACAGGAGGACCGGCGCGCGGCGCTCCGGGCGGCGTATCGCTACCTTCGGGAGGGTGCCACCGCCCAGAAGGAGGACATCACGACGGAGGTGTTTCCCGACAACCCCGCTGGCTACGAAACCCCGGACGACGGCTGGTGGCAACAAGTCGTCCGTCCGGGCTTGGTTGCGCTGCCGGACGTAGAACAACAGGACGACGAATGGCGATTCGTCGGCGACGAGGAAGACGAAGAGCGCATCTGATAACAAGTCGTGTTTCTCTGAAACGAAAATCCCAGCAGAATCGCTGACGGAGAGGATCGTGGACCGGGTACCTCGACCGTTTTTATCCGCTGCCACCGAACCCGCCACGTATGCGAGCCGTTCGGTATCACGAGCACGGCGGGCCGGATGTACTGCAAGTGGACGAAATCGACCGACCGACCCCCGAGGAAAATGAGGTTCTCGTGGAGGTTCGGGCCGCGAGCGTCAACGCGGTCGATGCGAGGTTTCGGTCGGGAAGCTACGGCGACGTGTCGCTCCCGGCGATTCCCGGCGGCGACGCGGCAGGGGTCGTCGCGGAGGTAGGCGATGGAGTCGAGGAATTCGCGGCTGGCGACCGGGTTTTCGCCGGCGGGATGGGACACGGTGAGGGTGGGACCTTCGCCGAATACGCCACGATTCCAGCAATGAAGGTGGCACATCTCCCCGAAAGCGTCTCGTTCGAGGTTGGTGGTGCAATCCCGAACGTGGGCGTGACCGCGTGGATGGCGTTCGTGGAACACGCGGGTCTCAAACCCACCGAATACTGTCTCGTCCACGGCGGGAACGGCGGCGTCGGGCACGCCGCTGTCCAGTTGAGTGCGGCGATGGGTGCTGACGTGCTCGCAACCGCTGGCTCTGCGGAACTGCGCGAACAGGTCCGCGACCTCGGCGCAGTCGCGGCGTTCGACTACGACAGCGAGACGCTCGCAGATGAAATCCACGAGGCGACCGATGGCGAGGGCGTTGACGTGATTCTCGACCATCGCCTCGATGACTACCTCGGTCTCGATTTGACTGTTGCTGCCCAGAATGGACGCATCATCACCATCACGGGCGGCATTCCGGCGGTTGAGGACGCGCCGCTGCAAGCAAAGGAACCCACCATCAAAGGGATGGCCATCGCCAACACGCCTGATCGCCAGCCCGTTCTCCGTCGCATCGCGCGCCTCGTGGAACGCGGCGACCTGAACCCTGAAATCGCCGAGACCTACGATTTCGAGGGGGCCGGCGAGGCCCACCGCGCCGTCACCGAGGGCGGCTACGTCGGCAAACTCGTCGTCCGTCCGTAATTCAGGGATTTCGTGGTTGGTGAACGATGTCTCCCGTTGTTCGACCGGACTGCTTTCCGTTTCCGAACTGAGAACACGATCTGAAGTTCGATGGTGTGTACGAACGAAGCACCCCCTTGCAAGTTCAGGCCCTCTCTTTAGGTGACACCTGTGTGTTCTTCGATAACGAGGGCCATACAATGGAGGACATACGCACGAAACGAAGACGGCAGGGAGTGGAGACTCCGAGGAACGAGAGAAACGGGGGAAGCCAATGAGAGCACTGGCGTGGCACGGCGAAGAGGACGTTCGCGTCGATGACGTTCCCGAACCCGAGATCGAGAACCCGACCGACGCGATAATCGATGTTACAGCGACCGCCATCTGTGGCTCGGACCTCCACCTGTATGATGGGTATATGCCGTCGATGCAAGAGGGCGACGTGCTGGGTCACGAGCCGATGGGTGAAGTAATCGAAGTCGGCAGCGATGTCGAAACCATAGAAGAAGGCGACCGCGTGGTCGTCCCCTTTACGATTAGCTGTGGCTCGTGTTGGTTCTGCGAGAACGACCTCTACTCACTCTGTGACGAGTCGAATCCAAACGCGGAGATGGCCCGCGAGAATATGGGCCACTCACCGGCCGGGTTGTTCGGGTACTCGCATATGCTGGGCGGTTTTGCAGGCGGACAGGCCGAGCAGTTGCGCGTGCCGTATGCGGATGTCGGTCCGGTCAAAATCGATTCGGACCTGCCCGACGAGCAGGTACTCTTCCTTTCGGATATTTTCCCGACGGGGTACATGGGTGCCGAAAACGCCGATATCGACGAGGGTGATACCGTTGCGGTCTGGGGCTGTGGACCAGTCGGACAGTTCGCCATCCAGAGTGCTCACATGCTCGGCGCTGACAGGGTAGTGGCCATCGACCGCGTGCCCGAACGGCTGGAGATGGCACGCGAACACGGCGAGGCCGAAACCATCGACTACGAGGACGAAGACGTCTACGACCGTCTGATGGACATGACCGGAAATCGGGGGCCGGACGGGTGCATCGACGCGGTCGGGTCGGAGGCCCACGGTCTCGACGGGGATTATAGTGGGATGGACCGACCATACGTGCTCCAGCAGGCGGTCAAGTCCTGTCGCAAGGGTGGTACGCTCTCGATGCCGGGCGTCTATATCGACATGATGGACGACTTCCCGATCGGCCCGCTAATGAACAAAGCTATAACGGTGAAAACGGGCCAAACCCACGTCCAACGCTACCTCGACCCGCTGTTGGAGCGCATCGAGGCCGGCGATATCGACCCGTCGTTCGTCATCACTCACGAGGAGCCACTGGAGAACGGTCCCGACCTCTACGAGACCTTCCGTGACAAGGAGGACGACTGCATCAAGGTGGTGTTGACACCATAAGGGCGTCCGGTACACACCCGGTGGTCGATGCCACGGGAGCGAACGCGCCCATCGACGCCGAATGTGGCGATGGACGAGACGGATACCGTCATATCGATAGACCACCACTGTCACACGATGGTCGCACTCTACCCCATCCTATCGCTCCTCATCGTGTTCGCGCTCTCGGCGCTGATCGTCCGGATCGGGTCGATCGCGTTCAGGATGACCGGGATGTCGTCGGACGTCGCCTCGTTTCAAGCCGCGTCGGCGTACTCGGGCGCGGGATTCACGACCGACGAGGCGGAAGTCATCACGGAATCACTCGGACGCCGGAAGATCGCTCAACGGCTCATCCGCCTCGGAAGCGTCGGCATCATCAGCGGTATCGCCTCGCTCACGCTCTCGTTTACCGGTAGCGGGAACAACAACATCGGGACGATTGCACTCATCGTCGGTGGCGCTGTCGTGGTCTACCTGTTCGCGCGCAGTCGATGGGTCGAACGAGTCACCACACCCCTCATCGAGCGGACGCTCGCCCGCACGACAGACCTGCGTCTGCGTGATTATACGCAGGTGCTCGGGCTACGGAACGGTTATCGCGTCGCCGAGATCGACGTCGATGCGGAGGACTGGCTCACCGCGGGGTCGATAGCCGAGTTGGACCTCCCCGCCGAAGGCGTGCTCCCGCTGGCCGTCGAGCGCGCCGACGGCACGTATATCGGCGTGCCGGGGCCCGATGTGGAAAAACAGCCTGACGACACACTCGTATTGTTCGGACAGGAAGACCGATTACAGGAACTCTCGGGCCGTCACGAGACCGACACTCAAGCGCGCGAGGACGCGGTCGAAGACCACCAAGACCGCCTCGAAGCGCGTGATCAATCTGCATGACCGAGGTTCCAGAATCGTCTTGTCCAACGCAAACGAGACTCGTCCCTACCGCTTCCGTCCGTCCGCCACAGGTTGGGGGGAACTGTATGACTAAGAGGAGTAATCCCCGAACGATGAACAGGTGCGGGCGTGACCTACTACCGGACTGTGAAGACGCCTCCTCAAGCGAGACCTACCGCGAACAGGGGGACTCGGGACTCGATTTTTCACGATCACGAAAACAGTCTACGCTCATCCCGGTAGACCGTAACATCAATTCTGCTGGCGATCACATGGCGGTCAACGATGGACGAGGAGTCAGCTCAGGTCTTCCTTCCACCGCGTGAGCGATGCTTCGAGCGTCTCCGTCTCGCCCGATTCGGCGAGACGGTGACGTGTGTCCACTGCGAGAAAGATGCTGTCGTCAAGCGGGGTACGACCGGCAAAGACGCCCAGCAATACTGGTGTAAGGCGTGCGAGACCTACTTCAACGACCTCACGAACACGATCTTCGGCCAGCATCGCTTCGGCCTCGAAGAGATGTTCTACACCGTCAAGGAGATGCGATCTGAGCCGACTGCTCAGATCGCTCGGGACCTCGATCGAGACTACGAAGCTGTCCTCAACTTCGTCCACAAAGTCCAGGACGTGAGCGGTGAGATCGACGAGTTCGACCTCTACGGCGTATGCGAAGCCGACGAGGTCTACGTCACAGCTGGTGAGAAAGGGCTCGAAGACGAGGACGGGAGTCCGCGCTCGCGCGGACTCTCAAAAAAGGACGCGGGACCTTCGCAGCAGACAAACCGCCAGTCTTGACACTCGTCCGTCGTTCCGACGGACGAGTTCGGTTTCTCGTCTGTAAGGATCTGCAAAACGCCGATGAAGATATCGCCGAGTACGGCGACGGAAGCGTGATCCTTTGCACCGACGGCTACACGATCTACGACGACATCGAGGACAAGGAGGGAGTGGACGGCCATCTGGCCGTCACTCACTCCGACACCTACGTCATTGGTGATGCTCACACGAACACTTGCGAGAACCGCCATAGCTTCCTTCGCCAGTGGCTGGCGAAGTTTAGAGGGGTCTCGAAGCACCATCTCCAGAAATACCTCGGCTTCCTCGGACTGAAACTCAACTCACCGAACGACTGGTTCGAGAAACTGCTGTGTTACGATGTATCGGGATGAGCGACAGTCTATCTCAACTACTGATGCTCTTACTCAATCTGGAGTCGTTCCTAACTATCCTCCAACAGTAGTCATCATAACGATTCACGAAGCATTTTATCCCCTGAACGATATTGTTGTCACCCACGAGACAGGATGGTCATGTAATCGTCACTTAATCGTAGCCTTTCCGGAAACTGCGAAACTCGCTCCGATGGGATTCCTCGTCGCTGAGGATATCAATGGCGAGGTCTTCGGTGACCGGGTCGTCCGCCTCTCTGGCAGCTTCCATGAGCGACCGATACGTATCGATTGCGTCTTCTTCGTACTCGATCACCCCGTCGATGACCGAGAGCACGTCAGCCGTGTCTTCCGGTGGTTGGAGTGCCTCTTGTTCCGGCTCAAATTCGAATGAAGCCGGGGGCTGGGCATCGAGTTCCTTCAGTCGGTTCCCGATTCGCTCAGCGTGAATGAGTTCTTCCTGCTTCGCGTCGGCTCGGAGGCTCTCTTTGACCTCTTCTGCGCTGACCCCGTCGAGGATGGTCGCGTTCGTCAGGTAATTCATCACTGTCTCGATCTCGTCGTTGTAGGCGCTTCGGAGCAGCCCTATCACCTGTTCGTTTGTCATACGCTGTCGCTACTCAATGCAGAATCTTATAGATATGGGGTCCGTGCCCCATCTAAGTCGAGTGTTGATCTGCGGGTGAGCCAATCGTCTTTGAGAAGTGGAAAATCGCAGTAATTCGAGCAGCGAGTAGAATTCACTCACAGTGGTCCGTGATCAGTGAGACTCGTCAGGGACCGTTGGCTTCGGTGACCGCCTCGTCTGGGATTCGACCGTGCTTGCCATCAGTCCGGGTGTGACGGGCGCACGCCGGCTTTAAATAGTCGAAACGGGACAGGATACACCATTCACTCCTTGTGCGCTTCTCGTTCGAGTTCGGCCAGCGTTTTCATCCCGCGCTCCCGTGCGGCACGTATCTGCTCTCGGCGGCGGCGACGCACCTTGGCCATCTCGCGGGGTTCTCGTGGTAGTACGTCAGCGCGCGATACACGTCCGCGATGTCGAGGTCATAGCGGTCGGCGACGGTCTTCGCCGACAGGTCGCCCTTCTCGACCCAGCCTGCGACCTGTCGGACGCTGATGCGACGGCCCTCGATGCGCGGTTCGCCGCCCATCACGTCCTCGCCTTTCACGATGCGGGCGGTCTGCTGTGCCATCCCGTCGGTCGTTACGGTCCCGCCGGGATTAAAACTTCGCGCGGGGAAAGGATCGTCCGAATCGACCGGGGAACTCGACAGCGGGAGGTTCGAGTTCCGGTCCCTCGAATCAGGGAAGCTTCGCTTCCAGAACCTCGACTTCCTCTATCTGGGGCGGTTCCGCGAGGAGTTCGTCCGCGTTTTCCTCCAGCGCACCGGCGATCTCGCCCGAGAGGTGGGCTTCCCGGCCGGATTCGTCCGGGAAAGTATCGAAGATACCGAACGTCGATTCGCCCATCCGGAGCGCGAACCACGTGGTGGTGTCGGGTTCGTCCTC
Source organism: Halalkalicoccus subterraneus (assembly GCF_003697815.1). Lineage (NCBI taxonomy): Archaea > Methanobacteriati > Methanobacteriota > Halobacteria > Halobacteriales > Halalkalicoccaceae > Halalkalicoccus > Halalkalicoccus subterraneus. The sequence goes on from NZ_RDQG01000037.1 coordinate 30,244, forward strand.
GGCCAGCGGGAGCGCCGAGCGAAGGAACTCCTCGACATCCGACTCTTTTCCGGACTGTGCCTCCATTCGAATGAGCAGCGCCACGTTCGCATCGGTCATGGTGTCGATTTACCTGTGGCGTTCTGAGTTGATAAAGCCACGGGGAGCGGGACCTCTGTGAGGGGTACTGAACCGAGGTGTGTAGACGGCGCAAGCTCAGCCTGCTGTGAGCAAATGGAAGCAGAATGGAGAGATACGTCGTTTCAGGTCCAACGAGCGAAGAAACCACGGTTTTGGCGACAGCCGTCGGCAGCTAGCGACGGCTGTCACTGGTGTCATCCAAAGGATATAGTCGGGATGATGATATTTCAGAGGAATTAGTCACCACTCAGTTAGCCCTAACCCGCATGCACGTGATAACGGAACGCTATACGTCCGAGCGCCGGAAGCCGTCCTCGCCCGCCGCACATAAACTTCATACTGCCACGTATTGTCACCCATATTCGGGGAGAGACATTATGGTACCACCATTTCATCTCGGTCCGGAATCCCGGACTATTCACGTCCGACGAGCGGACCCGACTCCGAATACAGTCGAACCGCGGCAGTTGCTGTCTGGAGTGCGTTCATGAGCGACGAACCCGAGGACTCGCCACCAGTCGTCCGGGACCGGGCTGCGTCCGGCGTCCCGACAGCGGGCTGGGCACTCGGTGATCGCTTCTCGTGGGATGAAATCCATCAACGGCTGCTCGCGTTCGCCGACGAGGAGATCGACAACACGCTCTCGGAACTGTTATTCAGCGGCTTCACAGCCGGCTTCGCGATCGTCTTGACGTTCATCGGCTACACGGTCGGGACCGCGACGTTCCCGAACAATAGATTCCTCGCCGCGGTGCTGTATCCGATCGGGTTCATGTATATTATTCTCGGACGGTACGAACTGTACACCGAGACCACTCTCCCACCGGTCAAGCTAGTGCTAACCCGGTTGGCCAGTCTCCCCTTGCTGTTACGCATGTGGAGCGTCGTCCTGCTGGCGAATGTCATCGGTGCCGCGTTCGGCGCGTTCATCCTCGCAAACACGCACGTACTTACGCCGGCAGAGATGGAGGTCGGAGCCGAATTCCTCCAGCACGGCCTCGAACTGGGCTGGTGGGACCTGTTCTTCAAGGCCCTGTTCGCGGGGTGGCTTGTTGCTGGCGTGGTGTGGCTCCATACGGCTACGCGAGACACAATCTCGCGTGTCGTAATCACTTATCTCGTCTTCTTCACGATTCCCGTTCTTAACCTGTACCACGTCGTGAGTTCGGGCGCTGAAGCACTCTTCGTCGTGTTCCTCAAGACGCCGAGTCCGGGGGTACTCACCCTGATTTATGAGTTCTGGCTTCCGATCTTGCTTGGCAACACGACTGGTGGCGTCGTATTGGTCGCGCTCGCGAGCTACGCGCAAGCCGAGAAACGCCGGTATCCGGAGATTCGGGTTCTGTCGACCCGGGAGATGCTATTTAGTTTGAAAGGCGGTCGCCCGTTCGAAACGCCGAGGCCGGGCATCCAGTTACCGGAAAACGGTGGTGGACCCGAGGAGGAATCCGACACAACCAGGTGACGTTGTAGTGTGTACAACCTGCAAATCCCCATTAAGTGGGGTGGCGCTGAATATGCGCGCTGTATTCACCTATGGAAACGCTGCTGGCTGACCAATCCACCGCTGACGACAAAATAATTACGCCCCCCGGTGCAGTCCCGCGGTCCCGGCCGACCGGCGGGGCGGCACGACTCTGTGGGGCGATCGCTGTCGGGCGATAGCAGTCGCTTCACGACGGCCTCGACCGGCCACTGTGGGCCGCCCGCTCGGCGGCCCGCAGCTCCCTCGTCGCCGCGGTTACACCGCGATCGTCGCTGTCGAGTTGCTCGCTCCGGTGACTCGGGACGCCAGTGCGTGAAGCAGAGATGCACCTATACGGGCTTTCCCGGATGCCGCGCGGAGTGGTCTGCGGAAGTTTTGAACACTTGAGTGAAGAGGAGGATCACCACCGCTTCATTCCAGCGCAGTCTAACGATTCTTATGAGGTTCGTCGGTGTCCTAGGAGGGGTTCAAATGTTTCGCTGATCACTCCGCCCGTGCGGGTGCAGCGCTATCTGTGTCCGATCTGCAGTGGAACTTTCTCACCGAGCCTCTTGTACGTCGAAGACGGCCACAAGTATCCGTCCGAGGTCAAGCGATTAGGACGCGTCGTGAATGCGTTCACCGACGCGTCTCTCGAAAACCTCCAGGACATCTGTACCGTTCACTTTGGTGTCCGTCCGTCCGATCAGCAGCTGTGTAACTGGATCACGGAAAATACGAGGGAGATCGTCGAGAACGATCTCCCGCAGTATTCGGGTGTGTACACCTACGATGAGCAGTATCTCCGCATTGACGGTGAGCGTGCCTATCGATTCGTTCTCTACGACGATCTGATGGATGCGCCGGTCGGCGAATGCGTCGCCGACCGGCTTACCAAGGACGCCGTTCGTGACTTTCTCACGGAACTCCTTGACGACAAGCCCGCCTACGTAATCACCACCGACGGCCGTGACGAGTACGCCGAGATCGTCGAAGACGACATCGGCGCGTTCCACCATCGGTGTCACTTTCATTTCCTGCGAAATGGTGAGAAGAAGCTCCGGAACGCCGTGTTCCGGAGCATCCGCCATTCGGACGCGGAGAAACTTCACGCTGCAATCGTCTGGAGCGAATTCAAGAGTGTATTCGCTGCTCCCTCGTATACAGCGGCTCTGCGGCGGTTCGAGGCAGTGCTCGACAAGGTCGAGCATCTGCCGTCAGCGATACGGACATACGTCGAGGAGGTGATGGAGAACTTCGACAAGTTCCTGGTGCATCTCCGGGATGAGTGGGTCCCGAGCACAACCAACAACTGTGAACGCTACTTCGGGCACACGAAACCGACGCTTCATCCGCGTCGGTTTCGTTCGATCGAGGGCGCTCGCTCCTTCCTGAAGACGCAGATGACCGTGCGGACGGTCAAACACGGGTTGGTTTCCAGAGAGACATCGCTCGCGCTGGCGCGCGAGCTCTTTCCCGCCCTTGATTTGGACGAGGTAACGGACCTGTTCACGGAGACGAAGCAGCGCTATCTCTGGAGCCGCGATCTCGAAGCTGGCTGAACACGATTCGGCCGCGCTGGCCGCTCCATTCGGAGCGGCAGCGCTCGCATACATTGAATATCACAGGCTAATCTGATTGGATATAAGTACATCTAAGTAATTTATGCTAACTAAGTAGGTAATTACGTCTCAGCCACGCCGACAATATCTCAGATAATTGTTTGAAAGAATCCGGTTTCGGCGTCAATCAACACCAGGCTTGGGAGGGTCGGGTCCGTGAGTTCCTTTCGATTGAGGTCTGGAGCGCGAGACGCTTCAGCGAAACGGCCGAAATCGGCGAGTATAACGTATCTATAAGCCGATTTCGTCGTGCTTCAGACGAGGGTTTAAATAGCTTCGGTTCCTACATACTGATGTAGCAGCTCGTTGTATCGCCGTCGCAACCGACCCATTGAGTATCCGCTCACTCATACGTTATCTTGGAAGGCAACACAACCCTCATCCGTACGCACGAATCGAACGAACAAATCACTGCAGACACGCGCGAAGAAACCACCGACGAAACCGAACGGGTCTGTCCCGAGTGCGGTGGCCGACTGGTCAACGACGCCGAACACGGCGAGACCACCTGCGCTGAGTGTGGTCTCGTTGTCAAGGAGGACGAGATCGATCACGGCCCCGAGTGGCGCGCGTTCGACTCGGCCGAACGCGATCGCAAGAAACGCACCGGCGCACCCACGACGAAGCTGATGCACGACAAGGGGCTGTCGAGCCAGATCGGCTGGCAGGACAAGGACGCCTACGGCAATGCCCTGAGTTCGCGCAAGCGTCAGCAGATGAGTCGCCTCCGCACGTGGGACGAACGCTTTCGGACCCGCAACTCGAAGGAACGCAACCTCAAGCAGGCGCTCGCCGAAATCGAACGCATGGGAAGCGCGCTCGGCGTCCCGAAGGACGCCCGCGAGACCGCGAGCGTCATCTACCGCCGCGCACTTTCGGAGGACCTCTTGCCGGGGCGCTCTATCGAGGGCGTCTCGACCGCCGCGCTTTACGCCGCGATTCGCCAGATGGGGCTTCCCCGAAGTGTCGAGGAGGTCAGCGCAGTGTCGCGCGTCGATGAAATGGAGTTCAAGCGTGCCTACCGTTATATCAATCAAGAGCTCAGCCTCGAAATCGGCCCGCCCGCTCCCGATCAGTACCTGCCGCGGTTTGCGTCTGATCTCGGTGTGAGCGACGAGACCGAAGGCCGTGCTCGTGAACTCATTCGAACGGTGATGGAGGAAGGAGCACACTCCGGTAAGAGTCCCGTTGGCCTCGCTGGTGCTGCGCTGTACGCTGCTGGTATCCTGACGAACAACCGACTGACGCAGGACGAAGTCAGCGAGGTGGTCGGCGTCAGCACCGTCACGATCCGGAATCGATATCAAGAGCTACTCGAAGTCGAAGGGAAGCGTCAGCAGGCCGAGCAGCGAGAATACACCGAGACGGAGGCAGCAGCCTAATGACGGATCGACGCATTGCCTGTCGGGAGTGTCACAGCCTCTACGAGGCGAGCGTACAAGCCTGTCCCGTCTGTGGCTCGTCGCGCCTCACCGACGACTGGGCGGGCTGTATCATCGTTGCCCACCCGAACCAAAGCGATGTCGCAGGGGCGATGGACGTCACCCAGCCAGGGACGTACACGCTGAAGGTTCGATAACAGTACCAAAATCGGTGTCTTATGACGCCATGCTTGCCGGATTTGCCATCCCTTCTTTCACACCCCATTTGATGAGGAGGACGTTGACTGGGTAGGCTGCGATCAACCCCATCGAAAGCGAAAACACGAGCGCACTCCAGAAGAGAGTATCCCCCATTGTGGCTTCGCCCGCCAACCAGAGATCAGTACTGATTGCAACGACCTCCATCACGGCGATGCTGCCCGTCTCCGAGTAAAAGGCGTCAGCCATCGCCTCTCGGAATCCGACACCCTCTTGGAGCAACGGACCGACGGTCATCGCGTAACCGGCCACGTACGCGAGCGCGAACGTTAACAGTGCGGTGGGAACGTTTCCGAGGGTCAGCAGGCCTACGGCAATGACGACACCAGTTATCTCGCCGGCACCACATCCGGAATAACAGTGACTCACCGAGCGAAAGCCTCGCCGCCACAGCGAGTCGTGGGTGATCTGTGACCGGCCCGAGTACCAGTACACTCCGATACCGATCGGCCCGGAGTATAGGACTGTAAATCCCCAGACGTACTTCATCAAGCTTCCCAACATGGGGTTGTTCGTTCGAAGGTCCCACACAAGTACGGATAGTGACCCGAGAACCAACACCCCCCATGCGAGGAGAAACGCTGGGTTCGTGAGGATGCGTTCGAGCGCCTGTTCGAGCGTCATAGACTGACTACATCGGCGATTCTTTTGTATGGTCGGACGGGTTTCGCCCGAACCCGTCGTCGAAACCGATCCTGACAAAAGGCTTGATTCAACAATGGATGAGTGAATTATGAGTGGTCGTATAGCATAAATATTTGATGATTGATGACTCAGCCTTCGCGGCTCATGACCGACCGACAGGCGTGGTGATCGCTGTCTCGGCCGCTCTCACGTTCTCGAACTGGTTCCTCGCCGAGTTCAACCGTCTCCTCGACCTGTGTGTAGACGAGCACCGCCGCGACGGCCGCAAGCAAGAGCCAGCGGATTGGGCTATCGAGGACGATCAGCGTTTTCTATGAGATGGACTGCCCGATACGGAGGGCTAGCCAACATCTGACTTATCAGCAAACAGGTGGTTTGTAGAAATCCAAACGCCGAATCTCTGTAAGATCATTCTCTGCAGAAGTTGAGACTGCCTGTCTGAATGCATATGTAGGCCCAGTCGTCTGAGGGGCCTCTTGATTACTCGATGATTCTCAGTGCCCCGAGCAAAGTTTAGATTGAATCAAAAAACCAATTATACGCGGCTAATGAGGCTTCTTATGGGGAAGTAGCAGTATTACCATACCATGGCAGACTCACGCGTGGCCTTTCTCAAAGTCTCTTGGGCCAACGTTCTATTAAATGCCCTCAAAATCGGTGTTGAGGGCACACTTGGACTGCTCACCGGGAGCCTCGCACTCACCGCTGACGCAGCGCACTCCGTCGCTGACCTTCTCGCAAGCGGTGTTGTCTTGATTTGGGGCCGATCCGCCTTCGACGATGCTGATGACTCACATCCGCACGGACACAATCGGTTCGAGCCGCTCTCTGCGCTCTTCGTTGGTGGCGTCCTCGTTCTGCTCGGACTCAAACTGTTGTACGATGCAGGTCACTCGATCCTGACTGGAGTCTCTGCTGAGTACAGTATTTGGCTCGTACTCGGACTCCTGTTCGCACTCGGTGATATGTATCTCTGTTACTGGTATACGCAATACAAGAATCAAGAACTCCAGTTACCGAGTCTTCGAGCGCTTGCCGCTGACAGCCTCAATGATCTCTATACAACAGGTGCAGCCCTTGTGGGCGTCCTGGGTATGGCTGTCGGCTACCCAATTTTCGACCCGATTGCGGGCGGCATTGTGAGTCTGCTCGTCATCCACCAAGGAGTGGAGATTTCCCGGGAGAATATTCAGTACCTTGCCGATAGTGCACCTCCTGAATCAGAACAGGAAGCGATCAAACAGCAGATTCGAGAGCACTCTGCCGTACATGGGATTCACGATTTCGTCGCGTACTACTCTGGGCACATGGTCGAGGTCGAGTTCCACGCTGAAGTAGATCAAGAGCTGAATGTGGTCGAAGCACACGAGCTTGAATCAGATCTTCGCCAGCGCGTCCGTGAGGTCGAATCAGTTTCAGACGTCCACGTCCATCTTGATCCGGCTGGACTCGGCGAATGGAAAGACGCCGATGATTCGGCAACTTCGCCCGCATGAACTGTTCTCGATACTACAAACTACAGTTCTTCTGTTGGGCAGTTAGACGGACTCTTGCCCATATCGCGGCTATGACCTCGTAGTGACTGGGACGAGTGAATCCCAGCGTAGTGTGTTTCGCCGGATCGCACGCCGGCAGCACATTGAGTGGCCCAAATATAACTCCACGCCGCTATACGATCGTACCTCACTTGGTGGATTAGAATCGGACGTTCGAGTTGTCTCAAGTGTCTGGTTTACGCACCCGGACCACGACTCGATTGAAGAGTTCGTCTGCGAACTTCCGCTGGCCTACTTTCGCTTCGAGGCCCACGATTGCTACGAAAACTCGACACGCTACGAGATGGATACCCTCTTTCGCATGTTCGTGCTGAAAGAACTCCACGGGTGGGAGCACGAAACAGAACTCCTGGAGTACCTTGAGAGCCGGACCACACTCTGCGAACGTCTAGAGTTGGGAACGGTTCCCGATCAATCGACGCTCTGGCGGACCTGGAACAAACGCTTCACGCGAGATCTCCGGGACACGGTCCGGACAGCGGCTCGCACGATCCTCATCAAAGCGGAAAACGCGGATATCGCTGTGCCACGCGAACCAGACCGAAACCTCCCGACTCGAGGCCACGACGCCGCTGAATCGGACCCGGACGACCAGGCCATCCTCAACAAGACAGGGACGATTACCAAGCACGTCAGTCACGTCGTGTTCCCCGCGTTCTCCCTCAACCGTGGCGAGGGCTGTGAGATTCCCGAGAACGCCTACTGGGGCTTACAGACCTACTTAGGACTCCGTGAGAACTTGGCCGCCAACGAGGGGGCTCGCAGCTTCATCCACGAGTCGACGCGTGATCGAACACCACTCGGGCACGGTCATCGCGACCAGATTCGTAATCTCTCTATCGAGCAGATTCGCGAGATGTACCGACAGGCGGTCCGACAGCTCATCAACCAGCTCGCAGAGACAGAGGAGTTCTTCCGCGCAGGGATCGTCGCTATCGACATTACCGAGGCCGATCCCTTCACCGGCGACCGGAGTGGCCACGAGGATGAGATCATCGGGACAAAGGAGAAGACCGACGAGTACGCGTACCAGTGGGCGACAGTCCAGCTGGTCGGTAACGCTGTCCCACTCGTCCTTGATGCCCGCCCGGTACGGAAAGGCGAGTCACGACTAGAAATCGTGGAGGATTTGCTGGATTCGGCTGAAGAGCTCGTTCACGTCGATAACGTGCTGATGGACCGGGAGTTCGATAGCCAGCACGTCCTGGAGATGATTAGCCAGCGCGGGCTCTCCTACGTCGTGCCGAAACGGATGCAGACCAGCGAGAAAGCCCAGGCGAAGCGATTGCTCCAGCGTGACCGGGACCGATACGAGACCGACCGGAAGCTCCACCTCGGGAAGAACGAGTGGCACGAGACGACGCTAATCTACCGTCGGAAAGAGGACTCAGAGCACGACGATCATCGACAGTACTCGGTGTTCATGACGAATTGCGGGAGCGGACACCTTACGGAGTACGGCTACAGGTGGGAAATCGAAAGCGGCTATAGATCGATAAAGCGGTTCATGGCGGCGACGACGTCGAAGGATTTCGGGCTACGGTTCTTCTACTTCGCATTCGCCTGCCTGTTGTACTCGATCTGGCGGGCTGTCGATCTGCTCGTGCAGGTTGAGTTGACTGGTGAGTACGAACATTCACCGATCGTAACAGCCGACAACACGCTGACGCTGCTGAAGAAGGAGACTGGAATCGGGTAGAGAGACACTCTGTCTGGGTTAGCGCGCTGTCTGAGTGGCTACACTAATGGACGTCTCGAAAATCTGCCCATACGGTTGGGAGTGTGACAATAATGGCTGCTTGGAGAGTGATCCGGAGCAGTTTTCGCTGACCGAATCGTCCAAATTCACGCATCACAGCCCTGCTAAACCCGCTGTAGTCTCAACTTCCCAGGTTCCGTAGTTCGTATAGCATAATGTAGTTTATAGGACGCACAAACGGGTATAGAAGCATTGTAGTGCATGAGTTCGGGCGATTCAGCACTGACGCAATTCACTTTTGATTATATCACAAGTCAACAGTGGATACTGGCACCATCGAGCCCTCCACTCATCCAACCACATGCCAGACCCACAATCCCAGGGTTCAACCACTACAGAAGGCCCTTCAACCCTCCAAGAAGGAACTCACGCAGTTCCTCAAGACCAAAGCCAAAGGCGACGATTCAGGAAACTATCGGCGCAACGCCAAGCGTGTCATCACTCAATGGATCGACTGGCTCAACCAGCGAGACATCGAGAGCTTCGAGCAGCTCGACGAAACCGTTCTCGCCCTACGCAGAGCACCTTCGTCGACGTGTCGCCGCAAACGAAGCTGAGACGACCGACGGTGGTATCGCCCGCTCAACTGCCTAGACCTACTACACCACGACATCGGCCTTCCTTGGGTGGGCTTCCAAATGGGGCTATCTCCAAGAAAACTACGCACGAGCCGGGCTCGCTCAGGAATCGATGCCCGAGCGATCCGCCTCCCAGCAATCCCAACAGCAGTTCTGGACCCCAGAGCAACGAACACAGATTCTCAACTACGTCAATAAACACGCTCGCGATGCCATCGACGAGAAAGATCTTGACACCGACGTCGAAGCTCGAGGCCTCGTTGAAATCAATACAAAAGATGGAGGAGCGACGACGATATCTCAGCAATTTTGGATAGCGGTCCACTCTTACTTAATACGGGCACGACGGGACTGAAATAGCACGCACCTACATTAGATCCTAAGAAAGGTTTCAAGCAGTAGTTTAGCGTCTTTCACCCATACTTCTCAGTTACTTTCTGAGTGAGCGCTTCTTGAATATCCTCGTTCTGGATAACAAGCTCAACAATCGTTCGCTCATACTCTTTTTTCGAAAGTTCGAGATTTTCATCGAGTTCAATGCGCTTCATGATCCGGAACAGCTCATCTCGGTCGCTCTCAGTCATGTGCATCTGCACCCGCTTGAACTGCCACGTAAGTTCGCCAGCGCTGTTCGGGGCATGTTTTTTACAGTATTTGCCCTCATCAGCGTCGTTGCTACACCGTTTCTTTGAACGGGTTTCCGCTTGACAGCGGTCCCACTCACGGTCAAGTGCGATAGTTACAGATTCATCCGCATCATCAATGACGATCTCTCTTGTTGTAGATTGATGATTTGCTGCTTGGACACGAGTTGAGTATTCTCCAGGGCCTAGTTCGAATGAGTCTCCAGACTGTCTTTCGATCCCATCCACCGTTACAGTTGCATCATCGATAACGTCGCCATTCTCGCCAACGACCTGTGCTGTGAGGGAGTACTGATCAGACTGCTGATCAGGATTGTCGAATCGACGTCCCATTCGTTCACGACGGCTCGAGGATCGATCACGAATCTCTTCACTTTTTGCGTCACGGTTACTCATCGAACTACCTCCTGTGATGCGATTGATTTGAGAGACTCAGCAACCTTGAGGAAGACTTCAGCTTGGTCGCATTTTTCGTCGTGCTGAAAAATTGAGACGCCATTATTCCAGGCTCTTTTGATAGCAACTCGTTCGCGCACTTCGTAGATTGGGCAGATTCCATCGTATGTGGTGTCAAACCAGTCAATCATACCTTGCTGTTCTTTGTCAAGGGGATAACTGACTTTGTTAATGACGACGGCTTGTTCAAGAACTTGGACGTCGTACTCATACTCAAGCGTGTCAATTTGATCGTTTAATAGCTCGAGAGCCCGTATGCTGGTGTCTTCTGCTTCGACAGGAATGAGTAGGTTTTGGGTTGCGAGCAACACGTTGTCGGTGATGTGGCCCAGAGATGGGGGAGTATCGATAAGGAGATAATCATACTGTTTCTCGAGGAACTCGAGAAGTTGAGAAAGGCGTTCACGTCCGCGCATCGCAGTGACGAGGTCTTGTTCTAGAGAGAACATATCGATATTGGAGGGTACGATATCGAATTCAGGATGGTCAGTAAGGACAATTTCGTCGAGATGGTATTGCCCTTCTTGGGGGTCAAAATCACGCGGATTAACCATTGCATTGTATAGGCTGGGGGGTTGTTTGTCGTAGGCGTCGTCGAGACCAACACCACTGGTGAGATGACCCTGTGGATCGGCGTCAATGAGAAGGACGTCGTAACCGAGCTGGTTGAGTGCTCCTGAAATATTTGCAGTGAGTGTCGATTTTCCGACACCACCTTTCTGGTTGCAGACTGCAATTCTAGTCGCGTCTTGATCATCCGTGAGCGGAGTATGGTTGTTTTGGCTCATGGGTATTAGTCGGTAGCAGGTGTATTGAGATGATTGCGTGTATCACTAGTACTAACCTAGTAGAGAGTTAGGTGTGTATTGATACACTCAGTACACTGCACCATATACAGTGGGACAGTCGAGAAGGATATAAATTTTCGTGGTACATCTGGCAGACATACGTCAGACAAATAGATAAGATGTATTGATACACACGATACTATCAATACTATTTGTAGTATCGATACACCCAGTAGTCACAGTACACAGTATATTTGCGTATGTCCATCAAGCTCCTCGATTCACCGCTAAGCCGTGATGGAGGATCAGATCCATGATTGGCATGGTTAGGAAAAAGATCAAAAGCAAGTTCCAGAAAAACTCGATTAAGCACGATTCAGGGTATTCTTGTGGTACAGATTTCCAGTGCGTCTTCACTATCCCAGACGAGCAATCGTTGTTCTTCACTCAAGAGATCAAAGATCCCAATCTGCATCCAGCTGAAAGGGTATTTCCGAGTCGTCTCTCTAATCCCATTATTCGGATAGGCGAGCTTGCAAACATACGTCTTAGCGAAATAGTCGTCAATAGCAGCGAAATAACCCATCTCAACCAGGAAGCCGCCACAACGGTGCTCAGCGACACCAACAAGATACGTAGCAAAATCTGCAATGAGACGAAACTTTGGATAAGAATGCTCCCACTCTTCGGCAACATCTTTCATCAGTACAGCTCGAGCGCCAGAGCGGTTGTCGAGTTGATTACGGATCGTTTCGAGACGCAACTCTGCGTCGTCAGCGTAGCTCCCCAAGACAAAGTATGAGTCGTCAGTAGTACGGATTTCATTGAGCTTAGAGACAGCTGAGAGAATAGCCTCAAAATCGTCATAAGTGAATTCGAGGCCACGGTAATGAGCCTGTGCTTGTTCTTGTATTTCGGCACGGATTTCAGTCGATGTAGGCGCCATCTGTTGATGATCAATTTTCAGTGGCAAGGCATAAAGAGTGGGCAGATCGCCGTGAATCGTTGGCTCAGCTAGCACTATGCCAGCTAGAGAGAAGCATTTCGGTGTTCGCCGAAATGCCTATAGCAAGAGAGAGAGTATATGGAGATATGAGCCAGCCAGAATCCGAACGAGGATCTGAACGGAGTAGCGGAGATATGCTGGTCGAGGACTTAGATACTCGGCGAGAGATGCTTGATATAGCGACTCAAAAAACCCGGTTCACGCTTCTTCAAGGGATTGTGAGCCACCCAGTAGAGCTCCCATCGCTGCGTGAGCTAGAGCTGCTGAATCCGAGTTTAGGTAGAACAACGATTCATGAGCATTTAGGGAAACTCATTGATGCCGGAGTGATCGAGCAAGTCGAGAACAAAGAGACAATGAATAATCCGAACGTGCCCTCGAAGTTCTATGGGTTGACCAAAGAGGGACAGAACGTGTTAGAAGGGACTGGGCTCTTTGACGCTGCTACTACGCTCAAGCATTACTACAACAAGATCCAGAAGACAGACGAACACAATCGCTACGAATCTGCACCCCGACCTTGATCTCTTTTGGGGGCCTGCAAAGTACGGTCTTAGATAACCATACTTACAGCAGATATGAACACTCGAAAGAGTGGTGTACAGTCGAAGCAGTGGATCTCCAATAGGGATACAGAGGGTCAAATCGGTCGGCCTGAAATTCCATCGTAGGATCCTATCTTGTTCACAGGGTGGAGGAGATCAAGGAGTCGTTGTATAGATTTCACGGATTCCATAGGGAGGCTACTAGGACCAGTTGTTCGAGTGTTTCCAGTGTCCAATTAGTATTTAAATCACTCCCTCTCCAGTTTTCGACTGTCTACTCAGGAGAGAGTGTACTCCCTCAAAACATAACAAGAAGATATAATATAGCGGTAGTTTTATGTGGTCTCTGCAGCAACCGAACCCGTAGTGGGAACAGAGCGAGGTTGAAGAATGCTATCTTCAACCGAGTCACAGAAAGTTCATCATCTGGCTATGGAGGATCGTGTGTGGGAACAGTCGAAGTCTGGAGGGAGAGTGTATCTTAAATAGTTTAAATAGTGCTGGGAACAGATGAGACAGTCGAAGTAGTGGTATCATGTAGTTACCTCTTGCCTGAGTAGAGTCCTATCTATTCTGGAGATTGTGCTATAGAGTTAACCAACACCTCTGCCACGACAACCAACTGTTGGTTAATTCTTTCTAGCGGATTGATTCGGATCTTCCTCTTTGATAGCGGTTAGTAGGCTACATACCTCAATACAGTCGAAGTAGTGGTGTTCACTGGAACCATCGGATAACACTGGAAGTACTGGTCATCACTCGAAACACCCGAGGGTATGGTTTTAAGTATCCTCTCACACAAAGAGGGTAATAACTTACTGCATCATCATGCCCACGTTCAAACCGGAACGCAGTATTTTCAAAAACCATGATGTCCTCGACGAAGAATGGACACCTAAAGAGATCCAAGGACGTGACGAGGAAATAGACCAATACACTCAGTGCCTCCAGCCCGTAATCAACGGATGGCAGCCGAAAAACGTATTCCTCTATGGTAAAACCGGTGTCGGAAAAACAGTCGTCACAGAAAGCCTTCTTTCTGATCTCGAACGGGACGCACAAGAATGGGACGTCGACCTTACCGTTGTCAAGATTACCTGCTCAAACCAAACGACTAGCTACCAAGTAGCAATACGTCTCCTGAACGAACTATACCTCCAACGGGGTAAAGCAACTATCGCCGAAACAGGATACGCTCAACAGGACGTCTTCAACAAACTCTGGGGGGAACTCGACGATATTGGGGGAACTATCCTGCTTGTTCTCGACGAGATCGATAACGTCGAAGACCCAGACGATATCCTCTATCAAATCCCTCGAGCACGCAAAAACAAAAATATAGAGAATGCAAGACTCGGGATTATCGCTATCGCTAATGACTATTCCTTCACAGAGAATCTTTCCCCGAAAGCGAAATCAACACTCCGAGAAACAGAATTGCACTTCTCCGCGTACGACTCAAATGAGCTGAAAGCCATTCTCAACCACCGCGCTACAAAAGCCTTCCATGATAGCGCTATTGACGAAGACGTAATCCCGTTGTGTGCAGCGATAGCCGCTAATCAAGCCGGCGATGCCCGTATGGCGATGGATCTTCTTCTAGCAGCGGGTGAAGCTGCAGTGAACGATGGTGCTGATGCCGTAACGACTGACTATATTCGTGATGCTGAAGAGCGGATGGAGAGCGATTGGATTTTAGAAGCACTCAAGGGCGTTTCAACCCAGGAGCACCTCGCATTAGCGAGCGTCATCTCGAAAGCCTGTGAAGGTGAATCTCCAGTGCGAACCTCTGAACTCTATCAGCGATACGAATCGCTCTGCATCGATATGAACCGTGACCCGCTGAGTCAAAAAGCAACACGAGACAATCTGAACGAACTAGCATTCCAAAATGTACTGAACAAGTACGAACAGAACAAGGGTCAGGAAGGAGGCCGATACTTCGAATTCGAACTGGATACAGATTTAGAAGCAATGCTGGCAGCCGCCGGCGAAGTTGACTCCATCGTCTTTGACGATGCATTCCTGAATAAGTGGGTCAAACGAGGACTACAAACGCAGAGTATCAATGAAGATCATCTCAAGCTTCTCGACCAAGCTGCAGTTGAAGATTTATCATATTGGTCCTAATCTCTCCTATAGATTCACAGATTGTCTGTATCCTCTGCTATTGCTCAATTTGTAATGTCTACAATGTAATTAGGTGCCTATAGTTCACAAATACAGAATTTCTGGAGAGTCAGCGGCTATTGCGTGCCAAAACAATACAGTACCGCGTTGCTGGAATCCCTCAATTGGTGACAAGTTTTAGAAGTCGTGCTGAATACAGAGCGCGCCTTTCGCAGGAAGCTAACTCGAGAATGAATCAGACGAGGGTCCTTTGACCCAGATAGCTCCCTGCTCGTGATTCTCTCTGCAGTGACGATCTCTCAGCCACAATGCTCTATACGAACGGCTGCTGATCTTTCGGTAATATGAATGATGAGGAGTGGTCACCAGTCCAGTATCGATTTACACAGCTCGTTGACCTTCTCGCAGCGTTCGAGCAGGCCGGGATTGAACACTTAGAAGTCTCGGACGAGCGCACGATCGTGATCTATAGCCACACTATCTTTGACCTCGAAGTCGACGACGGGAGCTTAGCGGAGACTCAACTCATTACCGTCGACGTCTTTGATGTTTCGTCCAAGCACGCTACTACTGATGACCCCGATCCAGTAACGCTCACCGAACCAGTGATCGACGAGCTTGTGGCTACTGTGCGTGTCGACTGGGAGCGCCGCTGAGCGCTCTCCTAGTCGGTCGTGTACTCGTAGACGATTACATCCCAAGCGAGAGGTACTCGACGATGTGGCGCTACTCTCGCCGCTCGATGATGCTCGCAAACGCGACGTTCGACTGGACGGTGTCGATCTCGACCGTGACCTCCTCGTCACGTTTAGCGTCCTCGACGATCACGACGAATCCCCGTTCGACACGAGTGATTCCATCCCCTTGATCGCCGAGTGTATCGATCGTCACCGTTCGAATCTCGCCTTCTTCGACCGGCGGTTCCGACTGATCCGGCGTCGACGAAGACGCTGACGCGTTGAAGGATGACGCTGTGTCGCGATCGTCGTCTGTTGCATTCTCGGTCGCAGCCGGAAGCACGGCGACCTGATAGACTGCTCCTGGATCGACCGCCGCGTGATCGACCAACTCACGGGGAATCTCGATCTGCAGTCGTCCCTCTCTCTCAGCCGCCCGACATGTGATCAGTGCTTGCAGCCGGTCTGGAATCGAAACCATTGATAGTTGACCTCTGTAGGCGACGACACGTAATTCCACGGAACTTATTTCGGCAACTGTGTCTGCTACAGCGCGTTCTTTGCTGTATGTCTCCATTATCTCGCTCTCTACAATGTCGACTAATCAGTCTGCAGATACTTCTCTCACTGAGCAACTTCAGGCGCTTCGCGATGATGCTCCTCAGCGCTATGGCCTACTTGAACGCTATGTAGAAGTCTTTAGACACACGCTCAAACAATCGACCCGAAACTACATCTCGGCAAAGCAGTTGTATTCGACGTGGGAGGATCCGCCGTTCCCGCCACAGACTCTGGGCCAACTCCTGAGTACGATTGCCGATCTCGGAATTCTACGGGTCCACATGCATCGGAGCAATCGGAATCGATACGACCTCACCGCGTACGATCAGACGCGGGTAGACCAGCTTGCAGTGATCGTCACTAACGAGACGGAGTCTGCGACCCGGTAGCGCCACTCGGCGTCACTCGAACTGAGAGCCCCCTCATTAGGCTGCTTTTAGCGTATCACGGAGGTACTGTTGTTCCCACTCCCGACGTGCGTCGAGCTCTCGCTGGCCACGCGCCGTGAGTGTGTAGAGATTTGTCCGCCGGTCCATCTGTGACTTCTCGACGAATCCTTTGTTGACGAGCGTATCGAGGTTGGGGTACAGCCGGCCGTGATGAATCTCTTTGTCGTAGTATCCTTCGAGTTCGTCTTTGAGTCCGAGGCCGTGTGGATCGTCTAATCCTTTGATGACGTAGAGTAAATCCCGCTGGAAGCCGGTGAGATCGTACATATCTATAGATTGTCTACCAGCCTTGTCAACGTATTGCATGATATACACTCCGAGCGTGTCTGATTTAACACTCAGATCGACGCACGCCGACGAAAATAGTGACTCCACTCCGCCGTCCGAACAGCGGTGCTGCCCTCTCTAATTGATACGGACGCAGACTACTCAACGAGCGCTTCGATATCGCTGGCCCGGTCGTCGTCAGTGATGAGCTTTGAGACACGCCAGTTGAGTTCGCCGAGCAGGAGGTCATACCCCTCATCGGTGAGTTCGTACTGGTTCGTGCGTTTATCGAGTTCGCTTTTCGCGACGAACCCTCGCTTGACGAGGTCATCGAGGTTGGGGTAGAGTCGCCCGTGATTGACCTCTGTCCCGTAGTAATCCTCGAGTTCGCGTTTGATCGCGAGTCCGTACTGGGGTTCCTCAGCAAGGACGGTGAGGATGTTCTGCTGGAAGGCGGTCAACTTGGATGCGGTACGCTCCTCTCTGGCTGCTGTCGATTGTGCCTCAGACATCTTTTCGAGGAAGAGTGTCATCTATAATAACTGCTTGGGAATCGTTCGGGTTTCGGATAGAGCGATCACTGATGAAATGCGCTCATAACTGATGAGGTGCCAGTTTTGAGTGGGGTACGCGAATTCCGGCAGCCAGTAGTCTAGTTGTATTCACACGGGCGGCTCGCAAGCGTCTCATCGATTCATCTACACCCTCTCTGCGGGGTCTGGTGAGTGCGATTCGATGGATGGCATCGGTTCGATTGGTGGACGAAGATCCCACGGGTACATCTCGAACGAGAGGTCCTGAGTCTCGAGCGCGACCTTATAGAGGACCTCACAGCCACATATACACCGTCTGGGGTCATTGTCGAGGACGATCGCAGGCCCGATACGGGGGTGAATTTGCCTTCAGCACATCGTTTCAGCCAGTTCCTGATCGTTAAGGTCCCAGTAGTGCGCAATGTCTCCGAGAAGCGCATCGATCGTATCACAGTCGTAGCACCGGCAATTCTCGTGTGTTGCGTCATTGAGTGCGTGGACGATCAGTAGCCAGTCTTCGAACAGCCATTCGTCGGGAGTTCCAGCGGGCATACGTCTGGGTGGGCCTGTCTTCTGGTATAACGCTTGGAGGGTCTGGGTTGGTAGTCGAACGTGAGCAGTAATCGAGTGGAAGTACGCGTGGAAATCGGACCTTGGGGTAAAGGGCCGACAGCAATCTCTGTCGACGGCAGGTACTCCGTCGACAGACGTGATACGGAGTGGCGCGGTTTAACTCCAGTGTTTTATTTCAGTTGTGCCTTGTGCAACCGTAGTCTGCTAGATGATTGTTGCACAAGGTAAGAGCTTCTCTGTAGTGAGTGCTACTGGCTTGATTACGGATACTACCCCTCTCAGATAGAGCTGCGATTTCTTTGCTTTGAGCCTTCTGTCGAATAGACTCTCTGAGTAACGCGATAGTAGAAATACAGATAGACGGTGTCTTCGTTAGTAGAACGATTCGCTGACTGATGCAACGCCATATTCAGCTGTTGTTGACTGTTCGGCAACGACCTCACCATCTTGGAGAATTTGGATTGTGAGTTCATCACTTGAGTCGTCCTGCTTTTGGGCATTTGCTGATATGACCATTGGATCTCCGTCAATCTCGATTTCCTCAGTGCCACTGCCATCAACGGACCGCGACGATCCCTCGCTCCCGACCGCACCAGACCACTCACCGTCGTAATCCACACGGATACTAAACGATCCGTCTGTGCTCTCTGCTTGGTCCGACTCTTGGGTTGCCTCCTGTTGTTCGTCTTCTTGGTTTGTTTCTGAGTTATCCGTTTCTTGGCTCGTATCCTGTTCTTCAGCTTCTTCAGCGCTATCCGTCTCTTGACTAGTATCCTGCTCGTTGGCTTCTTCTTCAGCATTTTCTTCAGCCTCTTCCTCGAGTTCCTCGTCATCAGCAGGCCCGTCTGGTTCAGGGGCCGAATTGCCGGCCGTTGCCGAATCAGTACCAGTAGTAGTATCGTCAGCTGGCAATACAGCACCAATGATGCCTAACGCGACAAAGGCTATGACGAAAATCGCGATTGCGGAGACTACGCCGCCGCCGTTTGAAATGCCAGGAATGCCAGAGAGTTCATCAGCGATTCCATTTCGATTCGTGAAAACGACATAAGCCAGCACGAACGGGATCAGATAAATGAAAAAGAGGTATAGAAGACCCACAATAATATTCCGTATCGTACTTCCTGGCTTCATTCCTGGAACGTATTCTGTAAACGCCACAGATATTCAAAACGACTGTTACAGTTAAGGGTTGATATATGAGTAATTCTGTACTAATGTAAACTCTACAAATGATTTTGAGAGTTTATGTTCCAAGTGTGAAGCGTATTCTCTTTTGCATTCGCTGAGGAACAGCGACTCACCTTCCGTTGAATCAGAGCCAGTACTGTAACCTTGGAGGAATCGTCGGATCTTTTCATCGCTGTCTCTAACGCTTCGATCATGGACCGTGATATTGCAGGACAGGTGAGAGATGTGTGGGATACGTATCACGCGAATTTCTCGGACGTTGAATCCGTGAGTGCCGGCGGGTTTCCTCCAGATGAACTCGATACCGCTCGTAGAGAACGGATCCCGATTCTCCTCGAAACGCTGAGTGACTTCGTTGATGGGAATCTCGCACTTGGGGAATTCAAATCAGAAATAGATGGCCAGAACAAGCGACACCGCCTCTGGGGTTTCAAAGGAATGAATGGGATGATGTTTTTCAATATGCTCTATAACTCCTCGGGGGAAGCTCGCGAACAGGAGCTTGCCGAGTTACTCCGGACCGTCCTGCAGGAACCACAGGATGACTCCGAGATTGAAGCACAGATACGGACGCTTGAACAGTACGTCGAGGAATTGAGAGCGGACGTTGATAATCTTCGAAGTGCGCCGCGACTCGGTTCGATTCCGTACTTTCTCTCCTACTTTTGGCAGTTGCAGAATCCGGATACGCACCCGATCTACTACACCTCAATGCGGCGGGCACTGTCGGACTTAGCGATCTGGGAGCCAACAGAGGATCTTGCAGAGACGTACCTTCAGTTCCGCGCACTGAACGAACGAATGCGCGATATCCTTACTGAGTATACTGGCGAGGATATCCATCTCTGGGATATTGAACATGCCTTTTACTACTGGCAACACCGCGAAGAGGCGGAGGTGGAGGCGACTACGGAACCGGAGCCAACTAGTGAACCAGAGTCTGAGACGGTAGCTGTAGCCGAACCAGCCGAGACACTGCCGAGTAGTTATATCCCACCGATCGTCTCGATCCTCCCCGACT
>NZ_RDQG01000037.1:50479-120751 GCF_003697815.1 Halalkalicoccus subterraneus
AGCAGAGCAAAACGGGACAACCGTTGAGTCATTGTTCGAGAATCGGCTTGCCGTATGTTTCCGGATTCTTGGCTACAATGTCGAGGATCTAGGGCAAGGAAGTGGACGTAATCCGGATAGGATCTTCACCTATCGGGGGAACGACAGCAGTTACGCGGTTATCTACGATGCCAAATCGAGTGCTGAGCCCTATCGATTACGGACGGACGCTGAGCGACAATTTGAAGACTACATCAATCAGCCTATTAGCGAGCTTCAACGGCGAGGCTTTGACAATATCTATTTCGCCGTTATCTCGGGGTCGTTCGTTGATGAGGCTCGTGAAGAAATTCGTGCGCTGAAGATCCGGACGCCGATTCGGGAAGTCCGGTTGCTTGAGGCTAACGCCGTTATTGAACTGCTTGAGAATTCGCTTCGAGATCCGGAGTTTCGGCTTGGTCCTGGTGGATATCAGGGTGTTGGGTTGCAGGACTTCTTTGTTGAGAGTGGGGTTCTTACTGAGGCCGACGTTCGGGAAGAACTTGGGTTGTAGAGAGCAGGTTTTTGTGGGTTGTGGCGACTGTCAGCTCTCCATCAATGACAGTGACACCGAATCGTTAATCACTCATGGATGAGACAAACGGTGCATACGCTCATTCGGATCTCATGTCCCGATCTGCTACCCCAACATAACGTGAGTTTGTTGCTGAGGAGTTCGAAACCCCTCCCGGCCCTGTGGGAATTGCTAGCCGATTATACCCATACTAAACTCGATCACAGTGATCGCACTGGCGGTGATCGAAAGTGGCCGTTCTGTTGCGATAAATCGCTTTTTCATTTTTTCGGCGAAATCGAATTCCCCGTTATCCGCATTCATACTTTCTCGTAATACTTCAATAGCTGTTTGAAGTATCCACCACGCTTCTTCCTCAGATTTGACTTCATTGAGATGGATTGCAACCCCCTCTGTTGCCTGGCTTGGATTAGATGTCAAAACAACGTATGCCGGTAGACGAGCGTGGTCTATATTATCAATATCGAAAATCAACTGTTTTTCTTCACGCTTGTCGCCCGTTCGGACGTACCATTCACCTACCCCTAGCTCATTACGAATTTGATCTCTGTCGATTTTATTTGCAGGATGTTCCGTATTCCTTTCCAGGCCCACTTCAACAATGTAACCCTTTCCTTTCGGTACTTCGGCAAGGGTGTTTACTGTAAGTGCCACTCTTCATTATTGGAGTACGACTAAATATAGGTTATTTCGTGCACCTCTAGAAATTCTCCTTGCATTCAATGGAACAATTTCTGTCTTAATGTGAACAAGAGCAGGCCGACTATGCGGATCTCTAAGCAGCTATTCGACGATTGACTTGAACCGGCTGCTGATCGAAGCCGAACCGATCAACAGATGCCTTGATCAATCGAAACACGGACTCGGACAGGTCAAAGACTGGCTTTAGAAGGACAACTTCGAAGCTAATCTCGGGATGGTGACCGACAGCCTGCCATGGATCTTCATCAAATATGGTCAGGACACATGACGACAGTGCTCATTACGGTGGAACACTTCATACATCGGTAAATGAACAACACAGATCGTTCTGACGATAACGAATCAGATGAGTCCCAAGAACCATCCGCTCCTGACGGAGACGGGGCAATTGACGCTGACGAGCTTCTCAATGAGATACAAGCCCGACGTGACGAACAGCGACAACAAGTATCCTACGAGTGGTGCGAAACCATTCGAGACGCGGGTGAACGTTATCGTGAACTCAACGACATTGATAGCGTTGTTGAGACTCTGTCACAACCCGAAGACGATATTCGGGAGGCACTTACAGTTTACCGATTAATTTTCGAAGAACCTCCGGGTATGGCAGCTTCGATCGCCACACGGACTAGTCGTGCTTTTTTCGCTATGGACGCAAATCCTGATGAGACAATCGGCCTAGGGGATCGAGATGATTCAATTGAGGATCTAGTTTGTGAGCATGTTGGCTCTATCTATCTTGAGTATGATCTTGACGAGAAACCAGTTGGTGATCCAGTGGATCAGACGGTACCGGAGCATCCGACCAATCTGGAAGCGTTTCGGGAGATGATAACGGAGACAAGGTCGATATCAACGGCTGCATCGGCAGTAGCTAGCATGGATGACTGGAATAAGAAGATCGTAGAGCAGATGCGGCCTTCGATTCAGACAATTGCAATGACTACAGCGACAGATAGTCTAAATAAAGTGCTTGCCCAGCAGCGCTCTCTATCGGACAAGACAATGGCGGCTGCATTTCGTCCATCGTTGATGTCTGAGCCGCTGCTTCGTTCTCAGACAAACTTGATTGATACAGCAATGGTATCGATGTTAGACCGGCGGCATGAGTTACTGCAGGCTGTGATGTCTCCTGTCTTCGAGCAACTCGCACAGCACCATAGAATGTTCACGAACACTGCTATACAGTCTATAGTCGACTCATTCGACGATATCGTGTTCCCGTCATCAGTGCTCGCCGATCTAGTCTCGATCCAGCCAGCGATTGATACCTCTACTCTATTCACAACGTCACCAATTGTTTCAGCAGCGGCAGCTTCTCAAGTAGAGTATTCAAGGGTGTCGTACCCATTTGCTTCAACGCCCGAATCTGACTTCACCGATTCCGATTCTGTGGACTCACCGGTTTCTTCTGATATATCGTCGATAGACGCGCCTGTGGAGCCGTCTACGGATGTAGAACTAGATTCTATGCCGGTAGAGGCCACGATTGATGCGACTCTTCCCAGCACTGGCATGGTCTCGTCGGAACTGATGTTCGAAATCCCTGTACTGCTGGTCGAATCAATACTGAGTGCAGGCGAGGCTAGAACTTGGTTCACTCAGTTGCCATACGACCATCAGATCACAGTGGTTAATTTTCTTTTAGTCTCAACTACGTTCTATGTGACCCAGAATGCATTGTTGACCACTCTTTCAGCGACTCTCTCACCAGCTGTTCGGCAAATGATATCTAAAGAAAATCATAGTAGGCGCTAAAGAACCCAATAGAACAATTGGAAGGGCCGACATCTGGAATCTTAAGATTACGAATGAGAAAGAGAATCATTATCTCGCCGCCTTTTGGTACAATTATGACATTCAAGACGGTTTGAAATCGTTTGAAGCGGGTTGCGTTTGGTGAGCTCTTGGTCACACGATGAACACCGTATAGGATCAGTCACACCGACTCCATTCCCGTATCCAATAGTAATGGTTCGGCTTATGCTACCGTCAGTTATGTTGAAATCAACTTCACCTCGCTCGTACTCGATTTCGGTCAGAGTGAGAGGTGTGACATTCACGTCAAGTGAGTGTCTTTCTCGGATTTCGCGTTGCCGCTCGGGAAATCCTCTGTCGCGACGTTCCCGTAGCTCGTTGAGCGTCTCGTCGAGTTCCTCATACTCCGATTTGAGTCCCTTCCGTTCCCGCAGCGCTTGGACGCGTGACTCCTCGTCTTCGGTGTTGATTTGCCCACTCAAATCGCTGATCTTCGACAACAAATTCGAGTGTTCTTTCTGTAGTTCCTGGATACGATGTTCTTGCAGCTGGCGGTAGTCTTCTACCTCTGAATCTGCAGCACGAGAGGCTTCTCGATGGATCTCATCGAGTCGGTCTTGTATACCGTCGAGGACCAGCTCACGAGCCAAATCAAGAAGTGGTTGCGCTTCTGCCTTCGTCAATTGTGCGTCGCCACCGGAGACTGCGTCGGACCCTATTGATGTCAGTTCGAGGAAAGAACCCTCCAATCTCGGCAGGTGTTCCTCTGACCGTGTATCCACAGCGACGGCGCGGAGGAACTCTTGTTGGTATTCACTGACGGTCTCGATGCCGAGACGAAAGAGAACCACAACGGCTGTGCGGTCGTAATACGGGGTGAACTGCGCGTTCTGTACTTCGACAGCACCGTTCTGGATCCACTCCGGAATCTTGACATCTGAGTCATCCTCTATCGATAGCTTGCCAGTAGGCGACCGTTCACCCGCCTCACGGAGTAGCCGCTGAAAGAACGCACTCTCCGGATGGATCCGTTTTGTAC
The DNA here is from genome assembly GCF_003697815.1 of Halalkalicoccus subterraneus. Classification (NCBI taxonomy): domain Archaea; kingdom Methanobacteriati; phylum Methanobacteriota; class Halobacteria; order Halobacteriales; family Halalkalicoccaceae; genus Halalkalicoccus; species Halalkalicoccus subterraneus. The sequence goes on from NZ_RDQG01000037.1 coordinate 54,532, forward strand.
TATCATCTTCTTGGGTATTCCCCCCACGGATAAGTGTGTGTCTCCCGTGAGAGATCTCGGTGTCCGTTTCATCAGGAACCGAAACTACCCAGCAATCTTCGTTTCGCTCGATTGAACATCCAATTGAACGGAGATATCGTTCGGTAAACTGCTCTACCGCTGATTGCGTGACAGGAACTGCAGCGTCAATCATCGCTCGCCCCTAGATCGAAGCCTTCGAATACGCCGCTATTGAACTCCTCCAGTTTATCAGCGAGTTCACGTTGTTCCTGCAGGTCAACGGCCATCGCATCGAAGTCGTTCTCAAGATCGACTTCGGAATTAGCGTTCACCAGCCGTTCGAAGATCTCGTCTTCAAAGCTCGTCCCGGACTCCTCTAACCGGCTTAGAATTGAGCTTAGCTCCCCAACACTCTGCTGGAACAGGTCGATCTTGTGGTACAGTCGTTCCAGTACATACTCCTCGACTGTATTTTTCAGTGCCATATTGAAGACGAACACGTCTCGCTTCTGCCCGATTCGGTGTATACGCCCGATACGCTGTTCCACACGCATTGGATTCCATGGAAGGTCTAAATTAACCAATATATTACAAAATTGTAAGTTCCTGCCTTCGCTCATCGCGTCGGTTGAAACGAGGATTCCTCCTTCTTCCTCGAAGTCTCTCACTATCTGTTCCTTCTCGCTGCTGGAGTGGCCACCGTGAAACGCATGTACTGTGTACCCCTCAGAGGCGAGTCGGTGGAGAATCTGTCGCTGGGTTGCCCGGAACTGGGTAAAGACAATGACTCTTCCCATCTCGACATTGTCGCGGGCCTCTTCGACGATGTCCAGCAGTCGCTCCTGTTTGGTTACTATATCGATTTTGTCGATCAGATTTAGAATGGACTCCAGTTCGTCCGCGTGCGTAAGCTCGGACTGTTCATAGAGTCGCTTTTCGATGGTTTGCTTGAGTGCGACCGGGCTGCTGACAACTTCTTTTTGGAGGAGCATCAATACGAGCTTCTGGCCCTGGTCTTGGCTGTAGGCACCTTTGACGTAGTTAGAGACCGCCTGATAGAGTTCGCGTTCCTTTGAGGTGGGTTCGAACGTCCGTGTGTCGATGGTTCGATCCGTGAAATCGATGTTCGTGTCCTCTCGCCGATTTCGGATCATCACCTTATTCAACCGATCTTGTAGCTCGTTTCTGTTCACCAGCGTTTCCTGATTGCTGTTCACGAAGTAATGGTGGAAGACATCGCGTGTGCCAAACAGTCCAGGGCGGAGTAGCGAGACAACGTTGTACAGGTCCGTCAGTTCGTTCTGGATCGGTGTCGCCGTCAAGAAGAACGCGTAGTTGTAGGAGAGCCGGTCGACCAGGTCGTAGCGGTCCGTCTCTTCATTCTTCACGTAATGGGCCTCATCGAGGACCAGAACGTCCCAGTCGCGGTCGAGGACCATCTGACGGTGTCTTTCGTTTTTCGCAGTGTCAATGCTCGCAATGATGTAGTCGTGGGTGTCGAAGTCCTCAAATTCGTCGTCGTAGTTGCAGATGAAGTCGAGTCCGAATTTTTCACGGAGCTCTGCCTGCCACTGTTTGGCCAGCTGTGCAGGAGTGAGGATGAGGACGGATTCGTCCGTTTCACGGAAGTGCATCTCTTTGAGAATCATCCCGACCTCTATGGTCTTCCCGAGCCCGACCTCGTCTGCGAGGAGGGCCTTCCCGTCCATCTCGAAGAGGGCACGGTAGGCCGCATCCACCTGGTGTTCGAGTAGCTTGACGGAGTTTTCGTCCAGCTCTTTCAACGACCGGAGTTCGGAATCCGGTTGGCCGGCTTGGAGACGGACAGCCTGGATACTCTGTAGATGGTCTCCTTCGGTACCGTCCTCGGACAACGAATCGAGAAGATCGTCAGCAGATTCGTGTGTGACCTCAACATCCACGAGGTCGTACCCGCTCATACGTTCGTAGAAACAGGTGTGCGTGAAATACGTTTTGTGACCGACAACCGTCGATCAGCACGCAGTACTGTTGTTGCGCCTCGGGCTGTGTTCACGGAACCATAGTGTTTATTGGGTGCCACTGAGGTGTGTTTAAGTATCAAAATGGCACAGATGGGATCCTTATCGAACACTCTCGAAGACACGGTGACCCTCAGCCGCGAGCTTCGGGAAGAAGGGCAGATCGACGGGCAGGTAAAACTCTACAACGTTGACGACGACGGCGAATTCGAGTCTGACGCAGAACTCTTCTTCGAGCGGACACTGATGACGCAGGGTCTTCAAGAGGCACTCTCAATCCTCCGTGATTCGTTAACTGGCGATGACCCACGCGGGACGCACATTCTCTATGGTCCGTACGGCAGTGGGAAGTCCCACCAGATGGTTGCGCTGTACCACTGTTTCGATGATCCTGCAGCAGCAGGCGCGTGGGCGAGTGATTCGGTCGAAGGATTCGATGCTGCGCTTCCGGAGTCCGCGATGCCGATTACGGTGGCGATGCAGAACGAACAGTACGAATATCTCTGGGAGCCGTTCTTCGAGGCGCTCGATTACGACCCTGGGACGTTCGAGTCGGGAGGGTATCCCGACATGCAGACAATTCAGGAGGCTGTTAGCGACGACACAGTCGCATTTTTCGTGGACGAGCTGGAGGACTGGTTCGACACGCTTCAGGGTGACCGCAAGAGCGCGAACAAGGCGTTCCTCCAGTCGCTGCTCGAATCGACCGCGCTCTCGGACCTCGAACTGTACACTATCGTCTCTGTGCTCCGTGAAGGGTCTGAGGTTCACGACATTCTGAACCGCGAACAGGCGGTTGAGGTTAATATGAATAATCAGGTTGACAAGCGAGAGGTCCTGCGCCACCGCCTGATCGACTCCGTCGACGAGAGTGCGGCCCGCGAAATCGTCAACGGGTATTTCGACGCGTACGACCAAGCCGATGGGCACGTCGATCTCCCAGACGACTTGCTGTCGGAGATGCACGACCTCTATCCGTTCCATCCTGTGCTTCTGGACGCGCTTGAGACACGCTACTACGCCGATGAGGGCAACCAGAACACGCGCGGGATGATCTACCTCTTCTCGAAGGTCCTCCTGCAGATGCAGGATCAGACAGACCTGATCACGCACGGCGACATCGACGCCATCGAGTTCGAAGACGAACTGGCGAAGATCAACTACGAACGGCTGAACGCCGCCACCGGAGACATCAAAAGCCGTATCGACACCGATGAAGTGCCTCACGGTCGCCGCATCCTGAACACGATTCTCCTGTACTCGCTGAAGCCCAGCGAAGGCGAGGGCGCGGAGGTCTCGGAGATTGTGATGGGTGCTTACCAGACAGCTGACCTCGTCTCCGACGTCGTCCTCAACCTTGAACGCCTTCACGGAGTCGCGTGGCATCTCCACAAGCTGAACGGAAAGTACGCAATCCGGGACCGACAGAACCCGAACGCGCTCATTCGGAACGCAGCTGTTGACGTGTCGGAGACGTCGGCAAAGGCCGAGATCGCGGACTTCATCACGGACATCTTCGGCTCGAATGCGTACCCGGTCGGGTTCCGGACGAACGATATGCGAGACATCTCGGACAACCGTGAAGTAAAGGTCGTCGTGAAGGACGGCCAGTGGACCCAAACGGAGGTCAAGAAGGTCATCACGAACGACGGTCGCGGACGCGAGTGGCGCAACACGCTCGTGTTCGTCCAGCCCTCGGGGGACAAGGCCATCGAGTCGGGAACGCGGTACATCGACAAGGCACGGTACATCGAGGGTGCACGGCAGGTACTCGCCGACGAGTCGCTTGATGACGAAATCCGCACGTCGATTCGGAGCATGAAGAAGCAAGAGGAGAACGAACTCCGCGAGGAACTCCAACTCCTGTACGGCGATGTGATCGACGGGGATAATTTGATGGACGACGACGAGTGGGCGAAAGTGGAGCCGATGGACCTCGATGTCTTCGTCCTTGACGAGGCGAAACTGGACGCCTCGAACATTGCGAATTCTGCGGCAGCTGACCCGTTCGACCTCCAGTCACACGTCTGGGACATCGCCGAGGACCTGCTGGAACGGCGTGGAGAGATCTCGATCAAGGACATCTACGAGCAGTTCCTCCGTGACCCGGAGCTCCCGATTCCCGGCAGCGCGAACGACGTGTTGAACGCGACCGTCGAAGCGCTCGACGGCAAGCCGGTGCTCGCTCGTGACACCGGCGGGTTCCGCGACGACCTTTCGGGAAGCTCGCTGGACACTGTGCTCGTTCAGCAGGACGACGTGAATGTGTGGGGTGTCGATGACGCCGAGCAGGAACTCCGCCAGCGCTTCGGAAGCGGCACGACTGCGCTTGACATCGGCGACTTCGAGCTGGAGCTCGTTGAGGACAGCGAGATCTGGATCGACGGCGACAGCCACGACGTCGTGATGCGGGCTATTGGTCGGCTCGCCCGTGAGGACCAGTACGTCATCGTGAAGGGGAACGAGATTCTCGATAAGCCACAGTCCGACGCGACCCTCCGCGACGTCGGCGGCGCGGAGGTCGTCGGTGCATCGTCCCTCGTGGACCGCATCGAGACGCACATCGACGACGACGGCTACGCGAACCTCGACACGATCATTGGGGAGGTTCGGTCGGATGAAGCAGTGTTCCTGCCGCCGGACGAGACTGAATCGGTCGCTCGTGAGGCGGTCAACGAATTCCTCGTGGACGACTACGTGCTGGAAGCCGGCGGTCGGTACCTCGGATCGCTCGGTGACCGCGAGCCGACGACAGTCAAGATCGTCCCGACGGTGTCCGATCGAATCGGTGACCAGATTTTGGCGTACATCGAGGACTTGGAACCGAGTGACCAGTTCACCGTGAACAAGGTTACCGACCGGTTCGACGACAGCGTCACCGAGTACATGGTGCGGACGTTCTTGCTGGAGAACATTGGAAAGGACGAGAAGCCGGAGTACGTCGTCAACACGACTGGGTCGGACAAAGCCACCGACTGGGTACCCGGCTACCCGTTCCGAAAGGCCGACACGGAGGCTGATACGTGGCGCTTTGAGTACAACGGCGACGACGTCGCTGCGATGCGGAGCAAGTGGCGGAACAACCACCAGACGGGAAGCGTCGAGTACGGCGACGTCACGTTCATGCTGCCTGAGTGGGAGGGAGTTCCCGGTGCTCTTCAGGGGACCGCCGACGTCGAGCGGACGCAGGTTAGCTTGACATTACGGTCAGAGCAGGACTACACAAAGGTGCAGGATCTGTTCGAGCGGATGCCCGACGAGTCGTCGAGCCTGAAAATCGAGATCAGCTTCCAGAAGTAGATGTCGCTCAGCTGTATTGTCCCCTCATTAACCACTAGTTCCTATTTTTTGTATTCAATCGATTAATACAGGTATCGAAGTAGAATAATTATGACCGAATGAGTGATTATAGCCCTCAAATTACAAAGGAAAAGGTCATCAGTCGTCATCTATCGGCCTGTCGTGTCAGCGGTACTTGTGTCTCTGTGGTTGAGTTTCTTCTCCTTTGAGGTAGTGGATGTTAATCAGGATGTTTATTTCACTCTATACTCAGTTCCCCGCTAAGAGACCTATGTCAACTGATACTCTGCCAAAGGAACAATTACATCAGAAACTCCTTTCAGCCCTTGATGATGCTGTGGTAGACTATTCTGATACTTCACAGAAGCCATTAGAGATAACGCTGGATCACCCGCTCCCTCCGAAAGTTAGAGTATATATGTATAATGTCACAAGTCCCGAAGGAGATCGGCCAGATGACGAATACAAAGCACAACTAATAGCACCGGGTCAAGATAGCGACGAACGAGGTTCTTTCGATTTCTCTGATGATTGGCTTGTTCTCCTAATAGGTTACGAACAGTATGATGAGGTTTTTGTATTATGGGATGGATATTTACATCCGAACTTTTCGTTCTCAAAAACAGTCTATGTGAAGCAATGGGCTATCAGGAAGGCAGTCCGCGGTGAGTTGGGAGAACAGACTAGAAATTTACAAACTGGCGAAGAAGTGGTTATCACGGCCAATAGTGAGAATCTAAATGAGGCAATCCGTTTGCGAACCTCGCTCTCGAGTTCATCTCTCCCAGAGGGAACAGAAGCAGCTGGCGTATCCAATCCAGATCCGGAAAAGAAGGCTACTGACTATAATATACCGGATAAAAGGACATCAGAGATCACCAGAAAAATCCGGAATACAATTATCGTAAATAATCTAAAGCAGAGATACAACTACCGTTGTCAGGTTTGCGGGGATCGTCGAAAACAATCTAGGGAGAATTACTATGCTGAAGGACATCATTTGAAACCTCTGAGTGAGGGGGGGCCTGATGATATCAGGAACATAATCATACTCTGTCCAAATCACCACGCTGACTTCGATTTTGGGATGGTCAAAGTTGACCCTAATTCATTAGAAATCGATCACTATTACGAGGATAAAAAAAGAGAAATCGAACTCCGACCAGGTCATGAGATTAATCCCGGATTTCTAGAGTACAATAACGCTCATATCGCCGAATTCTGAGACTAATAATCAACTGATAACAGTGCTTAGTAGTCCGAGAGGCGGCACTCTAGAATATTTCGGTATACCAGTACCCCACAATGCGTCGCCAGCTAATTCGGCCTAAGTTCATCTGCCCGTCCTGACGACCCGCCATTAGCCAGTTCCTTGTCTTCTAGAGCGTCTGAGATAGCGGCATTAATTAATCGAGCGTCAGCGCTAACGGCTGGATCTGCCAACTTTGCTGCTTGTACGAACGGCTTTGTGTTCGGACCCTTGACTTACGTTTTGATAGAATATCACTTTGAACTGGGTAGTTCTTGGTCCTAAGCTTCCAGAAATCTGTACAGAAACGCGGTTTCTGACTTGGGGTCACCGATGTCGTGGCGGACAGTGTATGTCTTGTCGTCCACACACTGTTCTTGAAAACGATCTAGAAGAGCAGATTTACCCGATTCACTCGGACCAACTACTGCGTAGAGCTCTCCCTCACCCAATTCTAACCTGTCTTGCAGCTTCACAAGTTCCGATTTACGATTGACGAACGGAACAGCAGTTGACACAGTTACAACAGGCTACTGACCGTTGTAGTATCACTGTTGTCGAGACACCCGAATCCTTATGCGGTCAGATTGTGCTTCATCCTCATATGACAGATAGCTCCAGAGGGAAGCAGATTTCTGAACGTCAATCCCTCCCGATTGAAAAGGGATTCCCTATTGAGCGGGTGAACGAGATCGCCGAGAAGGAAGGCCGTGCGAAGATGTACTACCGGCCGATTTACACTATGCACAAGTGGTGGGCACGTCGTCTCGGCTGCGTCTTCCGTGCTATCTCTCTGTATACGCTTCTGGATGATCCAGAAAAGGTGGAAGTGTTTGAACCAGGGAACGAGGACCAGACACTCGCCGGCTGGGGTGACGACGACGCCGAAGAATTCGATGTTGCGTCCCTGCTTGAGCAGGTAGATATGACGGATCCGGAGAGCCTTTGGAAACTCTACCCCAAAGACGTACGCGTTGAAGACAAGAAGATCCTCGATCCGTTTATGGGGGGTGGAACCTCGCTAGTTGAGGCATCGCGTTTCGGTGCCGAGGTCATTGGCAACGACCTGAATCCGGTCGCCTGGTTCGTCACCAAAAAAGAACTTGAAGCTGGCCAGACCGACGTCGAAGACCTCAAAGCCGCCTTCAAGGAGGTTAAGGAGGACGTCGCCGACGAGATTACGCAGTATTACCGGACACCCTGCCCGAACGGCGACCACGAGGCTAACGTGATGTACAACTTCTGGGTCAAGGAGTTGGACTGCGTCTCCTGTGGGCACACTGTTCCGCTCTTCAAAGACTACCGTGTCGCGAAAGGCCGGTACGAGAACGACGACCAGTATAATGTGCTTTGCCCGGACTGTGGGGCAGTCACACTTGTAGATGACTGGCAGTCAGAGAGCGTCTGCGACGACTGTGGGCATGGGTTCGTCCCCAAGGAAGGAAACGTCTCCCGTGGCGGGAAGTACAACTGTCCCGACTGCGGACAGAAGTATGCGATTACGGACGCAATTCAGGAGCAGGGAGGCTACGACACGCGACTGTACGCTCTAGAGTATTATTGTGAACACTGTGAGGATATAGGTAAAGAGCGGAGCTTGTACAAAGGGTACAAAAGGGCTGAAGATACGGATGTTCAGCTCTTTAACGAAGCAAAAGAAAGATGGGAAGGAAATGAAGAACTCCGTTCTTATTCACCTTCTGAACAGGTCCCCGAGGGACACATTCCTTCAGAAAGAAATCCTATCTTTGACCATGGGTATGAAGAGTGGCAGGATATGTTCACTGAAAGACAGATGTTTGGCCTGAGTACGCTTCTACGTTCAATTGACCAGAACGTGTCGGACGATAATCTTAGAGAATTATTGCTTCTGGGCTTCTCTGACTGTCTGATGTTCAATAGTACTTTTTCTATCTACAATCTAAACGCTAACAAGATCGAGGGAACGTTTAGGATGAACTCATTCGTTCCCCAGACAGACTTCGTTGAGAACAATCTCTGGGGTACTAAATTCGGACGGGGGACTTTCTCCAATACTATGGACAAAGTCTTCAATGCTGTAGAATACGCCTCAAACCCCACAGAACGCTATATCGAAGATGGTGAGACAAAAGAGTCAGAGCCATTCTCGAAGGAAATTGGTGGAACACATACTCTAAATCTGGGTGACGCTAGGACGATTGATTTCGGGGAAAACGAATTTGACGCAGTAATCACAGATCCACCGTACTATGATAATGTCATGTACTCAGAAGTTGCTGATTATTTTTATGTTTGGCAAAAGCTTCTACTCGAGGATGAATATCCGGGGTTCGATAACGAAAAAACACCCCGAGCAGATAGTATTGTTACCAATCCGTTCCACGATAAAACGGCAGAAGATTTTGAGTCTGAGCTGGGGCAAGCGTTCGAAAATATCCACCGCCATCTCAAGTCGGATGGACTGTTAGCATTTACTTATCACCACTCTGATTCGGAATCTTGGGGAGAATTACTGGAGTCCCTCTGCGAGACTGGATTCGAGGTAACGGCCACGTATCCCATCTCATCAGACCTGAACAAGTTCATCAGCGGAGAAGCCGTCTCCTTCGATATCGTCGTCGTCGCCCGCCCCATCGACGACACCGAGCCAGCCTCGTGGAAATCCCTCCGCCGCGACATTTATCGAACGGCCCGCCGTACCCGCACGCAACTCGACGAGAACCGCGACCTCTCCCGCGGCGACATCGGCGTGATGGAGATGGGCGCGTGTTTCCGCGAGTACTCCAAGCACCACGGGAAGGTGCAGCGCGACGGCGAGATCATGTCCGCCAAGGAAGTCGTCCAGGAGATATACGGCATCATCCAGGACGCCAGCGACATCGGCGTCGAAGACGTGTTCATCGACTTGCTCGACACGCCGGACGTCTCCTACGACGACGTCAACAAGCTCTGCCGCGGGACGAACGCTACCCCGGAGGACCTCAAGGAGACGCGCCTGTACAACCAGGACGACGGCTTCGAACTCGGCACGTGGGACAACGAGAAACGGCAGGCGTACATCCAGGAGCGCGTCAACGGCGACGGTGGCGAACACCTCTCGAACCTCGACAAGCTCCAGTTCCTCCGGTACCGCTACGAGAAGGGACAGGCGGTCCAGAACTACGTCGAGAAGTGGGACGTCGATGACGACCTACGTGAACTCGCTGGTCGGCTCGCCGACGTGACCGGCGACGACACGTACACGCGGGTTCTCGGCGACCGGGATATCACGAGCTACTAACCATGGCAGGACCAGGCCAAATCCCCGGACGATACAATATCATCCTCGAAGGGGAGTACGACGTGTTCGACCACCAGATACCGGTCGAGGAGTTCGTCAAGCGTCTCAAAAATGACGACGTGCCAGACAAAGTCAGCGTCGTTGGACTGGGTGACGCGTTCACGGACGGTGACCTGGTAGACGAACTTGCTCGTGAAATGGATCGACGAGCGAACGACTTGGAGTATCAGATCCCGACCGTCCAGTTCGTCGTCAAAGGGTCGTTCCACCGAAGCGGGAAGACCTATGACCTCCGTTACAACGACGCACTGCACTCCCTGCAACAGGTCTTCGGCCCGCAGCTCGAACGGAAAGAGGAGGGTGATTGGCTCGTTGCACCGTTTTAGTCGGTAACCCGGTTCGGAACACAAACGTTCTTTACCGGTATTGATTAGACGCTTCAGATAGGAGATGAAACAAATGGGTGTCTTCGAAGTCGAACCGCAGGAGTTCCCCGACCGGGTGAGCTTCAATCACTACCTGGCGGAACATTACGACACCCTCATCGAGAACGATCTCTACGTTATCGCCGGTCTGACTGAATACTCCCGAGAAGATTTCCTCGACCTGCTCAGGGACAGCGGCTACGAGATCGTTGAGGACTACGGGGGAATCCAAAAGATTCGCTGTGACTACGGCGGTGACCAGCCAGCCGAATTCTACCTCTCCTATGACGTGGAGGATAACGTCATTTTGTTCTATACGGATATGCGGAAGACCGAGGAGGTAGAGAATACCATCGAGCCCTTCCTAGAGAATAAGCCCGGTGTTCACTACCTGTACATCAGTCCGAGCCTCCTCCAAGACATCCGGGAGAAGATCGTTTCCGAGGACCCCGCTACTGAGATCACCGAGTTCGTAGCCAAGCGGACAGAGCGCACTGATACAAGTGCTCGATTCCGGCCAGAAGAATGGCGCACGATCAATTACTACGGCAGAGATGGGCTTGAGAGTCTTCGTGAGATGGAAGAACACTACGGGGTACTTCCACGGATCATGGCATTCAACGTCCCCGGTGATCTTTGCTTCCGGATCAATCACAAAGGAGTGTTCAAACTCAAGAACGGTAGCCTGAAACGCCTCTTCAAGCACATCGAAACCTGTATCGAAGAAGCGCTCAAGGTAAAGCAGGCGTACGAGCGCACCGACTTCGAGATGATTACAGCCTCTGCCCAGCTCGAAGTCCCTACCTCCGAACCAGCGGCAATCACACTGAACAATCGGATCCGATACCACGAACTTGACGGATTGAAGGACAGCATGCAGGACCGAGACTACGTGCTTGTTGGGTCGTACTCCGAGGAGGGTTCGCTGTATTTCACCACTGAGGTCATCGACCAAGTCAAAAACAGCACGTTCCGGATCAAAGCAAACGAAGACCAAATCAGAGTCTTCCCACAGGATGAAAGCAATCTCGGCACCTTCTACCGGTTTTATGAGTTCATCCAAGACAGCGTCGATGAGAGCGCCGAACTAGCACCAGCATAGCGCATGACGGTCGATGAGTTGGACGATGAAGAGGTCCGCAAGCAGTACGCGATTATCACCGATCGCGTTCCCTCCTACAAGGAACGGAAGGCAGAATGCGAAGATGAGCTCCAGAGTGATGACGAGGTAGTTGAGAACGCGAGAAAGGAGGTTGAAGCAGGGATTCGAAACGGGCGAAAGCACGATAATCTCCTTACGTCTACAATCTCGGCATTCCTCCCGAACGGTTCGGTTCAACAACAGACGGGCTGGACGTTCCGCGGTGCAGAACCACTGTCGGAGTATAATGAGCCGAATGCTGATGCCATCTTCTGTAATCCTGATCGGAACCTCGCGCTCATTGTCGAATGTAAGACCAGCCTCTCTTCACCGGGGAACGCTCTAACCCAAATCTATGACGCAGCTGACGCAGTCCGGGAATACCGTGATGAACTCTCGGAGAACATCGGGATGGAGATCAAGCGGCTCGAAACAGCAATTTGTGTTCCAAGTTACCTTGACGAACAATTAGCGCAACGAATTGAGTATGAGGAGCAGAACGGCGACGCTCGGGAACAGGTCTACGTCTGGAGATGGCACTACCTGCAGGAGGGTGAACGAATCGATCTCTTCACTAGTTTTGACAACCGAACTCGTTCCGAGGCTACGCACGACAGTAAACTCACTCAGGTTCTGAACTCGAGTGTCGAAATCACAAAGGAGAGGCAGGCGACACCATCGTTCTTCCCGTCTTCGCACACCTTCCACATCATGGAAGCGGCGCTCTCGCAGCTTCTAAAGAAGCGAATCAGGAACGAAGGTCCGCTGAGAGAATTCACTGATACGGAGTTACACAATATCCTGATATCTCAGCGCCACCTCCCTCACTATAACGCAAACAAGATTGGTACACGGATTTACGATGGCCTGATGGACCGACTAGAGTCGGATAACCTGGTCACGACCATCGATCAAGAAGAAACCGAACTCACGGCAGGTGAGAAGTTCTATCGCTACCGGGTACGGGGCCGTTCCGTCGAAACGGTACTGAAGAATCTGCAGGAGAAATACCGAACAAAAGCAATTGACCGAAAGATCGAGATCAAGGCCATGAGGAAGGTCATCGAAGAGTTTGACGAAGACCAGAGTTCATTGGGCGACTTCGGATGAACCCCTTTGAGCCACTACAGTAGCTTTAGCGGCCCTTCTTTCTCCACCTTACCGGAACTATTTTCGAGGAAGTATAGGTCGATCCACTCCTGACCTTGATCCCGACAGAACACAGGGACACAAGTTGTTGTGTGTTCGTACCGACGATCACAACGGGTTTCGATCTGCTCGCGGGTCCAATCACCGTCCTGTTCCAAATCGTATCGATTACGCACCTCCCAGGAGTGTTCGTCAGCTGCCGCTTTGACGACACGCAGAGAGAAGTCTCGTAGGTCTTTGAACGTGAACCGTCCGCTCATCTGCTTCGCCTGACTCAGGTCGGTTTCCTCGGTGCCGTCGAGACACAATCGGTTCTCCGCGACGGCGCGGAAGGCTTCGAGTTCTGCGGATCTTTCAACGAGCACGTCGTACAGATAGTCGTGGACGACGTCGCCGTATCCGTCCAAAGTGAACTCTTGCTCGGGCGAGACGATCTGCAGTTCGGCTCCAGTTTGGGCGACCCTTCGACGCTTCGGTTCGAGAAGCGGACACAGGAACGCGAGCCGATCAGAGTGAAGGAGATAGGCGTAGCTGAACAGTCGTGATCTGGACGCCGATTTCTTCACTGGATCGTGACCTTCTGCGTAGTACTTCGAATCCAGCACGGCGAGCGTCTCGTTGCCCTCCTGCAGTGTATGGTCCGGTTCGTGGTAGATCTGTCCCTCACCCTCGAACGGATTCACGGATGGTGACCGAACGGGTGTCACGTCGTCGAGATCGTCGAGATGGTCGTAGGACTTGATGTACGTGAGCTCGCGCTCGATAACGACCTGGGAGTACTGCTCGAACAGCGACTCCATATTCAGGACGTAGTCCACGACCAGTTCTCGTGGCCCGTCGCGGAGCTGCTGGCCGAGCGACGACGACATAATCGCTTTGGCGACGTCGAACGCCTTCTGGTAGTACCGACGCTGCTTGGGCAGATCGCTGAGAGAGATGCGTTGGTACTCGTCTATCCGATCCAATCCGCTCCCGACACCCATACTCTCCAGGCGTTCTACTTCCCGGTGAACCTCTGAGAAAATTCGGTCGTACGCTGGATGGTCGTTCTCTTGGGAGTTCTGTCGAAAAAGTCGAAGGAGCGTCTTCCCGGCGTGGTGGAGCAGTGAGTTCGCAGTGTTGTTGTACTCTGTCTCGTTGCGGATCCAGTGTGGTTCCAGCGTTCCGCGTGCGTGGTTCAACAGCGTCTGTTCAACATCGATCTCGCCCCGACCGTCGAGGCTGTCGAGCCGTCGAATGACCAGATCGCGGATGTGCCCCTGCCGGTGGATTGTTTCCAATCCATCGAGATAGTTGATCGCCAAGACCACGAATACGTCGTCGAGGTGGATGTCGTCGGAGAGGAAGTCCTGAAGCGGGATCCCGTGGTACTCGATAGACCGGTTCTGGTCGTAGACGGCCAGCAGCATGTCGAAGATGTGCTCCCAGTCGATCTTCGGATCGACCTGTACCTTCGACGACGGCGTGAGGCTCACGACACCAATGATGTCCGTCGCTTCGATATGGAGAATCTCATTCTCGTCGCCGTCTACAGTGACCGTCACGACCTCGTACTCTTGGTCGGAATCGAGTGCCGCTTGGCTCTTCGTGAACACCCCGGGACTCTGCTGCGTGAACGAAGCGCGACGAAGTTGGTCCCCAATAGACGACGGACAGCCCTCTATCCGGATTTCCCCGCGCTCGGGGACGTTGAAGGTGCTCTGCCCGTACTCGTAGACTTCGTCAACGGCGCTCATTACTCGTAGGAACCCATCCGGCGGCGTTCTTGTTCGAGTTCTCGTTCGGCGAGTTCAGCCGCCGGTGCGAGATCGAACTCTTCGAACTCGCCGTTCAGCGCACGGTAGTGCTCTGCGATTCGTTCGACTTGCGGGAATGCGGCGGAGTTCAGAAGCCGCGGAATGATATACGTCCGGAACGCTTGTCCGACCGCGTCAGTCTGGTCGTACTCGTATTCGCCGCCTTCCCGACAGCCGACACCCAAGAAGACAGCCACGTCGCGGTAGTGCATTGGGCCGAAGCGCATAATTGACCCTTGCGACGTTGATTCGTGGCCGTGGTTGATCCCCTGGTAGTCCCGCTCGAACAGGCGGAGAATCTCGCTTTCTCCGAGCTCCGTGTGTCCGGTGACGTGCGTGGTGATCCAGTCCCTGAACAGCTGGCGGCGCTTGTCCTCTTCGTACTCATCCAGCTCGATCATGGCGAACCGGCGAGTGATCGCGTTGTCGAGTTCGTTCACTGTCCGATCAGACATATTCATTGTGCAGATGATGTTCACCCTCTCATCCAGTTCAATGGTCTCGCCCTCGTCGGTCTCGAAAATGGTTTGATGAGGGTTCTCGATGGCAGTGTATAGTGGGCCGAAAATCTTCGAGATGTCCGCCCGGGTGATCTCATCGAGAATGACGCCGTACTTGACGTCGAAGTGTCGCGCACGCTGGACTGCTTCCGAAACGCAGCCGGGCTTCGTTCGATAGCTCAGTGAATCGCCCGTGTAGTCCGGGCTGATGCCACCGATAATGTCTGACGGCGTCCAAGAAGGGGTCGCGGTGTTGAGGGTGTAACCGATGCCGGTCTCGCGGGCGAGCTGCTTGGCGAAAGTCGTCTTCCCTGTTCCGGTCGGCCCGTACAGAACGACCGGTTTACCGGCTTCAAGCGCGACCTTCGCGTTTCGTTCGACATCGTTCGGGACAAGTATCTTCTCAGGAGTTTCGTCACCACGGAGACTCACAACTCGCTTGAGACGGTCTGACGTCAGCGGAGACTCAAGCACGGCACGCCGAACCTGTCCCAGACCACGCTTGCCGTCGTGGATTACGTCGAGTTTCTCGTCCTCGATCAAGAACTCAAGTACTTCCTCGTTCTCAGCACTTTGAATTGCCTCGACGACGTCGTCAGTTACCCGGTGAAGAATTCCGATTTCGTCTTTTGCATCCTCAAGTGTATAGTTGTCCGACGAGTCACTCATTATTGGATACAGGTAGTGCGGAGTATATAAAATCCCGTTCAAAAAGCCGCATCTGAAGTGTTAGTCGGAATGATTCTACAAACCAGATATAGGATAAATAACTATAATCTCTGTTCTTTTGGATTAATCACATTCGACATCGATTAAGGATCGATATCTAGCCGGTCTTCGACTATACTGATAGGGATCAGCAGATGCGTCCATGTCTTTCTTACTCCGTATTGTATGATCTGCCCTATTTAAACGAACTCGACGATATGTATTCTAATGTTATTCATCACAGACTATTTCTTGAAGCTCCTCAAGCAAATCAGGACGATGATTACGAAGAACAGCGATATCTTTTGGTAGTTCTTCTGTAATTCGCTGGCGAACTCGATAAGCAGATTGATCAACTTGTGTTTGTGTTGGTTCGTCTTCACCAGTGAGATGTCTTCGATCTGTATCTGTCATAACAGCCCTATATCGTCCCATGGTGGTTGTTGCTAATGCGTGCATAACAGTTCAATGCATGCACTATCTACATATTCAACCATCATTCTATCTATGCACTAATGCAAAGTATTAACAGGCACTACTGCATAGAATCTGTTAGAGGAGCGCGGAATTGCCAATGTGGAAATTGGCCCGGTGTTAGTGCACCGGACCGTGCTTCTCAAACCCGTGAGAAGCAATGAGCACTAGCAACTCACCCCCAGAAAACAGTATCGCCTCCGAACAGACAGACGACTGGATCACCGGTCCTCACCGCGAACCCTCAACGGTCGCCAACGCCACCACCTACTGGCGCTGCGAAGCCTGCGAACGCGAATCCATCCGCGAGCAAGACCTCTACCGCGAGACCTTCCACGCCGAGGACTGTGTGGTGGGCGAGCGATGCTAACCGAAATCCCCATCGACAGTACCCAACTGTTCGCCGGCGCGCGACTCTCCGAGACCAACCCCGACTGTACGGCCTGCAACCGACTCCTTAGAGAAGGCGAACAGGTCACGATCTACGCCGCCCGCCAAGAGGACGCCCCCACGTTCGCGATCGAACGCATCTACTGTCGCAACTGCACGCCCGAGGAACTCACCAGTCCAACGCTGGGCCTGAGCGAACACCTCCTCCAAACACAGCTCACCCGAACGCTCGACGTTCGTACCCAGAGTGAGTTCCAAACACTCGACGAAATCACGACGCTCGATGCAAGCGCCCCGAGCCAAGGCAGTGCTGAAGCCCACAACGAAGACCCTCCAACAGCGCTCCTGCGGGACACCCACATCCAGAACCCCGCCAGTGCCGTCTATCACATCGACGACAGGGAGGGCCAGCCACTGTGCAACTGCAACAGTGACGCCCAGTACACGCCCGTGCCACTCGCGGAAGCCGAGGCGAGTACGGCCCGCAAGTGCGAGAACTGCCAGATTGTCCGCCAGGGCGAACAGGCAACCCAGCCCTGTCCCCACTGCAGTGCCCAGATCGGGATGAGCGCGTGGCCCCAACACGTCCGGGCATGTACGGGTGATCCGACCGACGCCGCCAAGGAGACCGATCCAGACGGCGACCCGGCGATCACCCAGACCCAGCGCACCACGAGCCCGGCCACACGCACGGACGCTCGTACACCGCTCCACCAGCGCCAGGAGTAACCCGCGCCACAATGGGCGGGCTCTCGCACAGCGCCAGCGACACACGCCTACCGAGAGCCTCGCCTATAGCACCCCGAGTCCTGCGTGGAGTCACCCCGCTGAGCCACGCCGTCGAATCGCTTGCCAGCCATGAGACGGGCTCGATTGTCTCATTTGTAACACACCACATTTCCGATGAATGAAACCACCACACCTACCGAGAGTACCGCTACTGACCAGTCGACGACTGAGGAACTAACCCTCGAGGCCGTCTACGAGCAGCTCGAAACGCTCACCGGCCGCGTCGAGGAACTTGAGGCCGAAGTCGAACGCAAGGACGAGCGCATCGAGGAACTCGAAGCAGAGCTCACCGAGTACAAGCGCTTTGCCGGCTCGGAGTTCGCGGACGTTCGCGGACGGATCACCGACGTCGAAGAACAGGCCGAAGAGCTCGAAACGACACTCCAGGAGACGCCCACAGCGACCACCACCGTTGACGCCGAGGAGAACGGCTCCCAGACCACGACCACGGAGACGCCGTTAGAGCGGATCTGTACGCTCCCCGAGCACGTCGCTGATCGCGAGCTGACGACCAACCAGGAACGTGCTCGGTTCATTGCTCGCGACGTGCGTGACTACGCCGAGAAAGCGCCTGCTGGACTCGTGCTTGATAGCCAGACAATCAAGAAGGTTCTTACCGCGTCTGAAGGCTCGAACCCACACACCCAGACTGTGGCCCGCGTTATGGACTTCCTCGCAAAGCTCGGCAAAGACGAGGTCGAACAGACGAAACGGCGTGGCAAGAAGCTCGTTGTCGTCGACGAGGAGGCAGCCGACCGCTATCACGATCGTTGTGATCGGGATATTGAGCAAGCCCCCGTAGGAGGCGTGATGTCCTAACAACGGGACAATACGAAGGAGCATAGCTGCCGACAACTACCCCGGGCACGCCCTCCGTTCCTAGTTACAACTCCGAACAGCCCTACCTTGGTGTAGTAGTAGTGGAGGGAGTAGAAACGATTTTGCTAGTTCTACCTTCGGAACCATATCACACCACGGTGTGATTAGTCAGACAACGCCTTGTGCAACACAACCTCTTCTCAACAAGATGTGTTGCACAAGTCTCAGCGTCTGAAGCACTTTCGGCATACGATATACCCGCCTGATCATCGGTTCCACAATTACGAATCGGGCTCAAAGCGATTCGCGGCTCTGTTGAGACCCTCTACAGATGAACTGAGAACAACCCAGCGCTCCATACAGAGGATTCAGGTATCATTTGTAAAACAAATACTATATTTAGAGAGATGATTCGCCTATCATAATCGTGTTCATATTAGTTCTGGAGTATTCAGTCATCATCTGCACTTGCCGATTCTGATCCACAAGCATCGGGTTCTGGTGGAACGTGGATCGATGGATTCTCATCAAAGAATCCTTCGGGAGCGATCTCGAAGCTGGCGATCTCTACCGGTAGGACAGGCCAATCTTCGGGCCGTGTGCGGTGATTGACCCCTAGTGTGTACCAGGCGACGAGATCCTCTTGTTCGATATTGCGATCCGCCTTCGTCCATTCTCGCAGACCGTGAGGATTATCGTTTTGATTCGGGTAGTCCCCATCCGCGAACATCTCATCTTCATTGTAGGGAGTCACCCAGAAATTGTTCTCGAGAAAGCCAGCGCGTCTTTGGGCGGGTGATCCTGACTGCATCGGTGAGGCGACGTTGGTGGCCGGATGGAGTGTGTATCCGGTATTATAGCCATACGAGTTCGTCTCATTTGGATTGACGATCTTCCAATATCGATCCCGCAATGGATCGATATCCATCCGTGCTTCCTGCTCGGTTTCCAGCAATGTTTCGTCAGCATACCAGCCTTGGCCTCCCGTATTGTCCGATTCTTCGTGGGTCCAAGCAATGTCGTCGACGGGCTCATTATGGATTTCGAATGCTGAATTCGTTTCACCGTCGACGTCGAAATCAAGCCGGAAATTGAAGTGATGTTGGTGGATCGAAGTCTTGACCTGCGGGGCAACCACCTCATAGAATCCATCTGTGTCATCCGCCGTCGTTCCTTGGGGCACGACTCCATTCGAGTCGATCCCAGTGAGGCGCATTTCGGCTTCTATACGCCCATCTTGATAGAAGTACCAGTAGAACGCGTAGTCGTAGTTATAGACAGTAGCGATTTGTGAGACAACAAGTCGCCGCCGCCGGCGCACTTCTGTCTGGTCTTCTTGACGCCACTCCGTATGCTTCCACAGCAACCCATCATCTTCTTCGTGCATGCAGATCGCGTTGGGAATCTCTAAGACATTCCCGTCCCGATCGTTCGTAACTGCATCGAAGTAATACATCTCACCTAGACAATCACAACCCTCGGTGAGCGAGTTCACCATTCGGCCGACATTGAACTCACTGATGTCAAAGGCGTTTTTCCAGTTGTGGTTGGGATCAACATCGCCATACGGAACCGCCATGGCCGATGTAGACGCACGATGGAGGATTTTTCGAGTATCCCCGTTGTCATCGAACCTGATGTTGTGCAGGACAAGCCCTTCACGATCAGTCCAGCCGACACGGAATTTCCATCCTTGCCACTCGACTTCTCGGCCGTCAACTTCCCAGCTTGTTCCCTCCGGTTGAATCACATCGAGGTGCTCCCGATCGTCTCGTGTGTCGATTAAGTCTGGTTTGTAGTTTGCGTCCTCGGGCGGCAGCGGGCTGTCCTCGTCGACCACACCATTGTCGACGACTTCTACGACTTCCATTTCATCAAGGTCAACGAAGGCGTGGACTCCTTCAATAGGTCGTGCGTACGCGTTATCCTCTTTACTTTCAGCGATCCAAGAGAGGCCACGTGCAAGGCGTCGGCCTTCAAGCCCGTCAGGAACGAATTCACTGCTGTTGATCGGCCACGGATCAACGATTGCAAGATCGAAGTTTTCAACGCCACGTTTTTTCGCCGCTTCTTGCCACTCTTCGCTTTGTCTAACCGCCTCTTCAGCTTCGAAGATGTCTTCACCAGGAATATGCGGCTGAGCATCTGGGAGACGTTCCCAAGACGTTACTTCACCGTCAGGGAGTGAAACGGTTGCTTCATACGTTGTCTTTTCCTGAAAATCCCGAAGTACGACTAAAACGTCCCTATCGACTGAACCACCATCCCAGGTTTCAACTTCTTCTTTCGAAGGCTCGACCGGTTGGTAGCTATAGAATCCGAAGGTACTACCGATCTTTTGGCTTTCTTGGAGAATTTCGGTCGTGGAGTTGATCTCTGCTTCGGTCAGTGGGTCCAGTGGATGCTCGACCGTGGGAGTTTCTACTTGTGCCATAAGCCATCGTGTAACACAATGTCATAGAGGATTGTTAAATTTTTGCCGTGATAGGAGCGCAGAATGAACGAGATCAGTATCTCCAGATATAAAAATTATTTTATATATACAAGACAATGAGTGGAGATGCAAGCGAATCTTGGGCACATCGGTTGCTTTTCTTCGCCATGGTCGTGTTCGAGTGTTCAGTGCTTGGGGGTTCAGCTTTGGAATATCACTGTTCGTGATTTTCGATATGATTCCTATTAAAGAGTTCAAGAGTCACCCAAACAGTTATCGATGTGGGCATTCTCATGGGTGAGAGTATCAAGCAATGTCAGAGTTTGAAGGAGTATTAGACAGAGCCGAGTCTCATGAGATCGAGGGGATATTAGCGGATCGAGCTGGGATCAAGAATATCGATTGATCGGCATAATTATGATATAGAGCGAGTTCACGGAGAGAACGGGGCGCTCCCATAGCTTATAACCGGCATTGTCGCTCGAAATCATCGTACTAATCTCATGCTTGCTATTGTCTGGATGAGCAATATTGGACTTCTGGGTGAGTGGCTACGATGGCTATGGATAGTGGTGTACGCAGTCGTTACGGTCGTTCACCTATCGCACGCGATTGATACTGATTGCCGGCAGGTGTGGCATTCCAATCACGTTGTAATGGCTGTCGGGATGGGATACATGTTTCTCCCTACACGCCTGAAGGCGGTGTCTGATGAGATGTGGCAGATAGCATTCATTATGATCGCAGCAACCATCGTTGTGTGGGTACTGCATTTGTGGGCCACTCACCGGATGATTGACTTCCTCTGGATGGTCTCACTATTCGATGTATTGGCAATGATCTATATGTTCGCGTTTCCAGAGGCAGCGATTGCGCCGCTCACTTACCTCCTCGTTGTTTATTTCATCTTAGAAACAATAGTATGGATGGGCGGAGTGTTTGAGTACACTGGACAATGGGGTAGATTGCTACCGGTAGTAATCCGTTCTCGCTTGTACTCCCGACTTATTTTCCACGAACCGCTGGTTGGTGGTAGCTCAGGCAGAGAGCGTATGACACTCAGTGCGATGGCAGCCGGGATGGCATATATGTTCATTATCATGCAGAGTGGCATGTAATAGGGCTCAGATACTTAGCTAGGAATCTGTCCATCACGGCCTCTGCGGTAGTGTCGTCGGTACGGATGTCGCTAGAGAGGATCCCAATCTGCCGTTTATTATCATCGCTATCCTCATGGAACTACTATCCGTTTCGGAGTAGTAATGAGAAACGAGTACTTATGCGGCGCTAAACTCCTTGTATTCGTTCTCGCATGGTGGCCCGGCAGTACCGAGCAGACGGCGCTCGGTTAGATCCATCACGTAGCTACCATTCGTCTGGAGCTGATCCAGTTCTGGGTCAGCTTCGTTTGGATGACGGCAGATACTATTCGGCCGTCCGAAGTGATCTTGGAGACTCTCAGTGAGAACATCGCTATCGATCTCTCCGGCGTGTTTTGAAAGAAGTCTTTTGAGACGCGGAGCTCGACAGAGCGTGTCTGGAATCAGTTTCTCGAACTCACTGTTCATGGAACTCCGGTCTTCGACGTGATTTGCATGTGTTAGCAGGTGATCTTGCGGATACAGATAATTCGCCGTCTCTGGTGCAATCTCGAGATTGACCATTTCACCCTCTTCGTGTGCAACAATAACATTTCCAGAACACGCCCGGTCTTTTGTGATCAGGGGTGCAATTGCACTGTCCATTCGTTCGGCGTCCAGTACTTCCCTAAATCGGACGTGGTATGGTTTGCGAAACGGATTTTCGCCATCCTTTGCGGTAACCAGCCCATTGAGCGTCATTCCCAAACCGTGCTCGTTGACGCCGATTTTGCCGCCGACGATCCCGGCTTCGGTCATGGCTACCATGTTCGGTTTATCGTCTCGACGAATGTCCATGACGAACGTTTCGAGACCAGGCATCCAATCCCAGTTTTGACCGAGATACGTATGTCCGTCAGCCGTTATTTCAGGCTGAGCGGCGAACGCAGTACATGCGTCTGGACTCGCTTCGTCAACTTCGTCAGCAGCCTGTTTAAACGCACTATACATTACTTCGTATCGTGCGTTTAATACAGTAATGTCCTTCAAGGATAGCCCACTCCCCTCAGCAACTCCTCTCATTTCCTCCGAATATTCTTCGTTCTCTTCCTCTATGAGTGGGATGAACTCTTCGGCTTGTTCGTAGACGGTGTCTTCGTCCGTCCCTTTATACTCAAAAATATCGAGGTAGATTTCGACGTTGGTCGCGATTTCGTCTGCGAACTCGGTGCCGTGTGTTACGCCACGTTCGTACGGCGTTCCAGTTAATTGTAGGCCTCGAAGACCGGTTTTCACTTGCGACATATTGTGTGGCAACTATCCACACACAATCCAATAAGTGTTGCCCATTTGTTGCGAAGTTTGTTATAATCTTTCAACACATACTAGAATAGAAAATAATGAAAATCGCATGACCATTACATTTATCATTTAGATAGTCGTATGGGGTGCTATACCATGGCAGAAACAAACGCGACGGTAGCACTTGGATTCGACTTCGATGCAGTATCGATTTGGCTACATAGCTTCGATTTTCTTGAAAGCCCAACAAAGCATTCGAGGGGTGTGTATGGGGCCGAGGTTGGCACACCACGGATGCTAGATCTCCTCGATAAATTAGAGATCCCTGCAACGTGGTTCATTCCCGGACACACTATCGACAGTTTTCCGGAAGCCTGTGGTGAGATACACGATAGAGGCTACGACATCCAACACCACGGGTGGAAGCATACAAACCCCGCAAATTTCGAGACACGGGAGGATGAGAAGGCGGATGGGGAACGTGCAATTGAATCGATCCGTGATCTTACTGGAGAAAAACCGACCGGCTATCGTTCCCCCTACTGGGACTACTCAAAACACACGCTAGGGATCATTCAAGAACTCGGGATGGAGTGGGACTCCAGTTTGATGGGAAATGATTTCGAACCGTATTATGTCCGCGAGAACTGGAGTGCAAACCCGGATGAGCCGTACGATCCTGGAGAAGAGACCGACATTCTTGAGATTCCGGTCTCTTGGCACCGAGACGATTGGCCTCCGTTCCAGTTCATTCTTGGCGCCGATTCCCAAGGCGGTGCACCCGATGAGGAGCAAGTCTTCGGAATGTGGAAGGCCCAGTTTGACTGGATGTACGACAACGTCGATAACGGAATTTTTGCGCTCACAATGCACCCACAGGTAATTGGTCAACCTCCACGTCCCCTCTATGTAGAGGAACTCGTTCGCCATATGCAGTCGAAGCCCGGTGTAGAGTTCAAAACGTTCGAGGAGATCGCTGCCGAACGGAGGTAACTCTCAAGTCGCTTTGAGAGAAGATCCAGAGAAGTCTCCGCTATACCAGCGAGTCTACAAACCCGACCATCGCTGAGCCACTCGGCGTGATAGATAATACTAACAGCTGGTACAGTGAAACCCCTGCTGTGTCGGGCACAACTGGTCCCCATTCCTATCGTGATTTTATCGAGCCGGCAGCACCGATGTACCGATCGGACCGAGAGATACTGGATCAGCTCTGTACCCACTCCCAACTAAGTGCCGGTCAACTCTCCGAGAACCGCTTCCGAGAGAACGTCATTCGATTACAGCTTGAGGATCTAGCCCGCATTGGAGCAGTACGAAAAATCGGCTACGACACGTACACAATCACCCCCTATGGGACAGATTTGGCCCGAGATCTGTCTCCTGTTCCAGTAAATGACGGCCTCTTTGAGGTGCAGAACATCGCGCCAGAGCAGTTCCCGGCGGACAGCCAGCGTCTCTGCGATTTTAGTTCACTAGATGGGCAAACAGTGAAGGCGATTAATCTCGAGCTCAGCAGAGAGTCTGAGCAGACCTATGGGTGGATCCGCAACAACCGAGATCTAACCCGCCAGCGAATACGGAACGTCCAAGACACAGCGATCCACCGGCTCATTCGAGAATTTCCGACGAATGATCCATTGCCAGCACAAAGTGCTCATTGGGTTCGTGCACTAGTTGGACTGCATCTATTCCCGGATGCTAATCACCGAACGGCGACAAACACACTCGAATATCTTATCGAACAAGAGCTAGGGATGGCAACTGCTGTGGTCCAGGAGTCGATCGATCGCACTGTCCTGCAGTCGAAGTATATTCGAACGTTTCACGCTGATGTTCGTTGTAACCGACTCTGGGAACGCGATGAACTCTTTCAGCTGTGGCATCGTTACTTTACTAAGGCGTTCACGGAGACAATTGAGGGCCGACGACCGAATGACCCACCAACATCGGTACTCGACCGAATTCTAGAAGATGCACGTGAGACGCTCACTGAACTGACGTCGACAGAGAACTGATTGAGAAAACGTAGTCGGGGTTATTCGTCGGTATCGCTACCGGAACCGACCTGTCCCATCTTTTTGTAGAGATCGGACTTCTCGTTGCGGAGTTCACGCATCCGCTTGACCGCCTCTTTGTTCATACTGGTATAGTACAGTGTGACCGTATTTATTCGTTGGGAGGCGATCAGTACTCTGAATCAGTGTGCAATATTCGGGTCCATTCTAAGACGCCGTTTACCGAGTACAGGGTTCGCAGTGAGTATCGCGTACGAGATCGTGTTCCCAGTGCTCTGCTGTGGCCTATTATGCAGCCGAAAGTTGATAATCACCCTCCGTGATGAGCGAGTATGCCCCAGTGTGACGGGTGTGGCCAGCACGTGACCGCCGATTTCCACCGCGTCTTCGCTGACAACGACGGGACGCTCTATGGCTGTCCCGACTGTCTGAGTGCGACGGCAATCAAGAACGGGAAAGCAACTGGCCACTGAACCGCTTAGTCGCTATCGGCCTCCTGCAGCTAAACGGAGTAAATAGGACCTTTATATTGAACAAGAAGGGAATTCAGGCCTGTGCTCGTTCGACAGTCCGCTCAAGATGTTCTTCGCAGACGTACTCCGAGAGCACATCATCAGTCAGCACATAGTAGTCGGCATCGTGCTCACAATCATCGGTCGCACACGGGCGCGGCGTATTCCGCTCGCCGAGTCCAAGGACGAGATCGACACCCGGTCGATCGAGACGATTCGTCATAGCTACGTCTCTCTCGATAAACCATATAGTTCTTCTATATTTCTAAGAAAAACCGTCTGTTCTGCCTAGCGTGCTTCCGACCCTGTCTGCGGCTCACACATGTGGTTAATAATCCGATTCAGCAGGCGGGAGAGCCTTCTCTCGGTATGTCTCGTAGATATTCGTTCCCCACTCGATCAAATCCTCGTGTTCACTAATGAGTACGGCAATATGATTGCCATCACCGACTTCATTGTATGTCCCGACCGCGATCTTCCGCTCATCATACAGTCCAATACCAAGAGTGAGTGAATTCTCGAGTCGCGAGAGCGTATAACGTTCGTATGCAGAATTATCGAGGAGATAGTGGAAGTCGTCATTGGCACAAATCATCTCGTAGACAGAGGCATCGACAATCGGTTCTAAGACGACACCTAGTTTCAGCAACTTGTGATACCCGTCAAACAGGGTTGGATTGAATACTGACGTGAGAATACGGAATTCTCGCGTTTGTGGATCACACAGTTTGAGTGC
Organism: Halalkalicoccus subterraneus; assembly: GCF_003697815.1. Lineage (NCBI taxonomy): Archaea > Methanobacteriati > Methanobacteriota > Halobacteria > Halobacteriales > Halalkalicoccaceae > Halalkalicoccus > Halalkalicoccus subterraneus. Next base: position 80,615 of record NZ_RDQG01000037.1, read on the forward strand.
AGACTCGACAACGAGCCCAGGAGAGATTGGTTCCGATGCGACGAGCTCCGCATCAGTGAGAGCGTGTGTCGGAAAGTCACTCCACGTTGTCGAGAGGCGCTGTAAGAAGGGTGCCTTCTCAATAGCCTGCTCGCCCAGCGTAAGCAACTCCTCGTAGACAGAGAGGGCATGTTCTCCAGACGAGGTGAGAGCGTACGAGCCTGAGTCCGTCTCACACCACCCGTATTCCACAAACGCTTGCAAGGCACGCCAGATTGTAACACTGGATGGTGAATCTTCACCTGGCGTCGTGAGTTCGCTCCGTGTCGCAGGACGCGTTCGCAGTGTTCGTAGTAGTTGGAGCGGTCGGGATGACCGAGTCAGGAATGAAAGCTGCTCGCGAGAGATCTCCGAAAGACAGTCTTGGACAGCCTCTAGGACAAACACTCCTCCATATGTGAGGGTATATTCGAGTGGTGTCGATGGTTTCTGATTGATGAGCCCGTGCCGTGAGAACGCTGCGAGGTGCTCTGAAGCAGTCTGTCGGGACACAATCCCCTGATTTTCAATGCCAGTTGGGGTTGACGCGGTTCCATCTAGCGCACGCAGGATATCCCAGCACGTCGAATCGATGAGTTCGTTGATTGCGACACGAACGATGAACTGCTCACCGTTGAGGGGATTTGTTGCGGTGCGTTCCTCCTCGAGTGTAGCTACTGGAATCGACTCTCGTTGCATTATAACCTGATTTTTGATAGCGTGTAAATAATACCCCGATATGGGATCTCCAAGTAGCTTCGATTGACTTTTTGCAGTGATCAAGTAACCCCGAGTATCTAATGGCGGTTGATGAGCGCGTTCGTGGGGTACTCGAACTCACTCGACCAGTAAATGCACTCGTCGCTGGAATACTGACGTTCACTGGGGCGTTTATCGCACAAGGGAGTGAGCTCGTTGGTAGTGCTGAATCCGTCACTATCGCAGCCCTCGTAACGGTTCTCGCAACAGGAGCAGGGAACGCAATCAATGACTATTTCGACAGAGAGGTTGACCAAATCACAAATCCGGAGCGACCACTTCCGCGTGGCGCAGTTACGCCTCGAACGACACTTCTGTTCAGTGCAATACTCTTTATCCTTGCTGGGGGACTGTCACTGACTCTCCCGCCAATTGCGATCGCGATAGCGCTCATAAATATTGGTCTTCTGGTGATCTACACACCTCTCTTGAAGGGATTACCAGGAGTCGGGAATGCTGCCATAGCCTATCTCGGCGGGAGTGCATTTTTATTCGGTGGAGCCGCCGTCGAGAGCCTCACAGCTCCTGGGATACTATTCGCCATAGCAACACTGGCAACCTTTTCTCGAGAAGTTATCAAGGACGTAGAGGATCTCGCTGGTGATCAGGAAAACGATCTCAAGACGCTTCCAATCGTGATCGGAACGCATCGGGCACTTGTGGGTGCTGCTGTCGTCCTTTGTCTGATGGCTCTGCTGATACCACTCCCCTATCTCTATGGCACACTTGGAAGGCTGTATCTCGTACTTGTCGTGCCAGCAACCCTCGCAATGCTGTATGCTGGTTGGATCAGCTTTACCGATCCAACGAGAGGACAATCGGTGCTGAAGTATGGGACATTTCTCACGGCTGCGGCCTTCATCGGTGGCCGGCTAGCAACAATCACATAATATAACGAGTATATCTACTCTGGTTACTATTTAGAAGACTACGTTCGGTTGCTAACATTGTTACAATAAAGATATAGTATATAGTAGGTGTGTTTCACGGGGGTTGACACCGTAAACAGGGATGAAATTATATGGGCTCCATCGCATGGTTCATACTGGATGGTCGATATCTGATCCGAACCAGGAGTACATCAGCATAGCTGTACGGGGGTTCCCGTTTCAGCTACAGCCAGAATAGGGTAGCTACTCGATTGGATCAGCCCATAGCGTCGTATCCCGTTTACGGGGTCCCACTCACACTCAACGTAGGAACTTGGACTGTGAGTGGTCCCCGCGTTAACGGAAGGCGTCGATGTGGCTGGACTCGATTGAGTCGAGCAACCAGTTAACCACACATGCAATCACGATGACGCCAACAACACCACGGTGCCCTGGGAATAAAGGTTTTCTCACGGTACCAACCGACGATAGAGTACAGTCCATCGCAGAAGTAGTTCGCTACACTAGCGACAGCCAATCTTACAAGCTCGTTCCTTCGACATGCCCGACGTACTCACTGATACGAGTTCCGAGCAAGGAGGTGACGGTCTAATGCGAATCGAAGTCGACACCAGTCTTACCCAACTGTTCGCCGGCACTCGCCTCCCAACTGGGTCGACATGCACTCATTGCGATCACCCGTTCGACGCCAACGATCGCTGTATTCTGCTTGCAATCTGTCCAGAGGACGCATCAGCTTACACACTCACGGGACTCTCCTGTCCTGGTTGTGCCCATCAGACCATCTCCTCACCGACACTCGGATACAGTGAGCACCTCCTTGCGACCCGCCTCACGACAACAGCACACTCAAACGACGGGGCCCTCATCCTTTCGGACGTCCACACGATCCACACAAGCCCGCCAAGCGAAGGATCAGCCATCACTGACGGACCAGTAGCACTCCTCCCAACCGCTGACCTACCAGAACTCACAAACACCACCTACCATATCGAGCGTAAGGACGAGCAGCGGACACCACTGTGCAACTGTTCGTCCGACACGGAGTACACGCGTGTTGCGTTCGCTGATCTCGAAACACCGAGCGCACACTGCTGTCAGACCTGCCGTGACGTCTCTCAGAACGACTACTGCTCGTTAAGAGATGGCCTCTACCACGCCCAGGCCAAGACTGCTGATTCACCTCCCGACCCAGCAATCGGCGAGCTCCAGCGAGCCAGACGTTCAGCAACCCGAACGAGCGCCCAGCAGGAGTAGTCCACACGAGCAATGAGTGGACACTCCCACAGCGTCAGCGCTCGCCGTCGACCGAGCGGTTCGCTGCTCGTCAGCAACCCCTCAATAAGCCTCGCGCAGGACCACGAACAAGAACGAAGTACGCTCTGGAATCAGGGTTGCAACGGGGTGCGCGAGTACGTCGATGCTGGCGAGCTTGCTCAGTGGCTTCACAACGAACCGGGCGTCAACAAAGAATACAGTCAGAAGCTCGCCAGTCGAACGATCAACGCACTCACCGACCTGACGAAGGGGCGCCTTTACGTCAAACAGAAGAATCGTCGCAAAGATAGATTGTCGTACAAGGAACGGTGCGTCGTCCTGCCAGACGAGTCTGAGATCTCCGGTGAAACAACGTTCGGTGAGAGTTGTACTTCAACCACGTCCCCAGAAATGCTTACCAACGCTATAGGAGCTGCTACATCCGCGAAAGACAACTTGGAAATCAATGAAACCGATACGTTGGATAGTCTAACCAGTTGGGCCGCTGATGTACTCACTTGTCTAACCTGCGGAGAGATTCTCCCGTCCGATACGAGCATCAGCGGGCTGGTTGAGTGCCCACGATGTCATGAAGTCACGACCGGTCCAACCAAGGTGGGGGACGAATGACAAGAGCGTTTATTTTTTCTGTATGTGACCGGCGAGAGTGTGGGGAGGGTGGAGAGGAACCCCCGCAAGACGGGAAAACAGCAAGAAGAGGCCCTAACAAACAAGACAGGGTCAGCAACCACCCAACCACCACCGCCACCACCACCACCACTGTACTCCCGCTAGTAGCGGTAGTTGATGAGACCGCTACCGCTACTAACGGTAGCAGTCCTGTTGTGGAGGTGACTTCTTAATGGCATATCTCACCGAGCTTGATTGGTTCGTTCCTGTCAAGGAATGGGAACGGTACTGCAACCTCATCTATGAGGTCTGGGGCGACACAGACCTCTACGGCGGAATTTTCGCCAGTCAGGCGATGCGGCAGTACATTGATATCGACGAGTTCGCAGAGGCTGAGAGGGAGATCTCCGATACCCTCCAGACAGGGGGTCCATCACAGATAGAAAAAACAAACGCAACTACGACCCCGCTCTCCGAACAGGAGAAGTGCCGGGTCCGAGTGGGGGTCCACCCACCAACGAAGGAGGTGTTTGCCTCGGTCGCCCGATCCAACGGCATGAACCCCGGTGTCATGTTCGCGTACGCGATCCGCGAGTATCGGGAGGGTGGCCGAATGAGAAGGATCGTGGAGAAGTTTAAGAAATTTGATGAGTTCAAACAGCAGGATGATCACGAACAGGAGGAGGAATGCAACCCTACGACCCCGGCAGAGAAGCACGAGGTCATCTGTGACCAAATCAGGGACACCGTTGGATTGGACAAGAACATTCCCGAGGAGACACTTGTCGAGACGATCGAGGACGTCGCCGGATCGTCGCAACCGACGATTAACAAGTACCTCCCGGACGTGATAGACGACCTCGAGTTAGTGCATCACCCCAAGAACGCCGATCTGTACATTCACGAATCGCGCTTGGAGGAGATGGGCATTGATCCGAATGCACCACCGATCGACCGGAAACCCGCTGCTGTCCTCGATCGGGACGAGCGGGTCCAAGCTATCAAGATCGAGCTTCACCGTAACGCAGCTGCTATGAGCGTCTCCGAGATCCAATCCTCGGTTCTTGACGGCGCTTGGTCGTGGAGTCACGTCGACGAGCTCACTACCGAGATCGCCAACCAGGATGGGTTCGGGTTCCGCGACACAAATAGCAGTAAGAAGATTCTTGGGAAATCGGGCGGCTCCTCTCACCAGACACGATCTCAGTCTTCCTCCCGGTCGAGTGGGACTGATTCAACTGGCTCCGACCATGCCCAGCAGCACGATCACGACCAGGACGACAACGATGAGCGGGAGAAGCTCACGTCGGACGCAGCCGCCGAGATGGACGTGCTCATGAACGCGGAAGTCGCAACGGACGGGGGTGAGGATATCTAACTTTCCTTCTTTATCCCCCTATGATGGGGTTGATAAGGTGGTGTGACCGCCGAGATCCCTCGGCGTGAGCGTGATATCCATGCCGCAATGGAGAGTGTCATGGGGAATCTTACGGACTACTTCAAGGAGACGTATACGCCGCTGATTCTCGATCGACTCGCGTATGAGCCATCGCCGAGTAACGCGGACCTCTTCCTCCCAATTGGAGACGCCGAGCAGCACCGTTGTGAGGAGACTGAGACGGAGGCAACTCAGCAGATGGCCGACCTCACACAGGCGATTCCGGCAACGGATGGTGGAACATCTGAGTGACATCTCCGCCGGGTAGCTGTTGAGATTGTTATTTCCTTAGCCTTGTGCAACAACCGCCTTTCAAGAATGACCGATGTTGCACAAGGTCAGCAGCATCAGTCGAGCAAGTATCCCGAGTATGATCCTCGTCAGCCGATCCTGGTGTGACTGTTAATCGATGCTCTAGCAGTCACCTTTGCCGAGAGTGAAGGCGGTACTAATGGCGACACTGATGTGAGATCTGACGTGCTGCCAAAAACCTCCCCGGCGTGGGAGGTCCAACAATGATCGAAGGGGTAGGTACCCTCAGTGGCGGCGTACAGGGGAGGCGACCGCCACCAATTACTACCATGTCAATATACTTAATCTTTTTGGTTATAGTTTCGAATCTTGGACTTTAATGATGAGTGCACGTTGGACCCTGTCTCACCGTTAGTACCACCGACTCGGTATCTACTGACAGGCTGAAGATGACGCAGGCTCCCGGCCCTGAGGCCACGGCCGGGAGTAGGAGGGTGACCCTCCCGTGAACTAGTAGTAGTACCTACCTATTAGTTACCAGGAGGCTAGAACGTTCCTTGTGGTTTTCACAGTAGTTCTATTATCATTCGATTATTCTATTATTTCTTCATATCATATTAATTTCAATAAAGTGATAAGATATATGATGCTCCGGGTGCTAATAATATGTGCCAGGCGTGGATGACCGGTCTCTCGAGTCACAAGGAGGGATCGAAGTGGCTCTCTGGTTGTGTTCTGGAGAAGGGCATGCACGCCTGGACGCCTGCGGTGGAGTGCAGGAGTCAACTATGGCCTCAGTCCTGCCCTCTCATGAAGGCGTGTACCCTATCGTTAGATTCACACTACTAGTTATTAAATCTAGCACCCAAATGAATTGTCGCTACTGAGATTGGAGACGCCACGAAGATCATCTCTTTAGGAGGGAGCGAAAAGACTCCCTATACAGTCCACCATCTGGCAGATTTCTCAGGAAATTGGAGCCGAGTGTTGAATTTCCGGGAGCCCTGCGGTGCAGACTGGGTTAATCGAGGATCTGTTCAGATACCTTGTGCAATACCACCCGTCCTCACTTGGCAGATGATGCACAAGGTTAGCCAACTCTCTGTCGATAAACACCAATTAACTAATACAATTGATGCTCTATGAGTTACTGCAGCCTGCCTAGCCCCTGGCTGCACGCATACCCACCCCACTCTCTCGTTCATGAGAACCTTTCCGATTCGGAGGGATTTTCGACGCACAACTAGCAGGCGAATCGGATACGAACACCTTGCCATGATTGGAACTGCAAGACACCACCGGAGTCAGTGAGTGATTCCGGCTCCGAATCGGGCGGTCACTACTGATCACTCAAGTCATCCGAAGGTGTCGCCCTCTCGCTTCCGTAACAGCTGATGGTTATAAATAAATACTAATTACAGAAAAGTTAACAAGGCGTCAGTATGTAGATGCACCTGTCGCGGACGGCCCTAACCCCTATCCCGACCGCGGCAGCACCCATATCTGGGTGCAGCGGCTCCCCATCACCTGTCATCGGTTTCGCTTCGACTCGCATCTCGATCGCATCGCACGCGACGTTCATGAGTGCGCCGAGAAAGCGCCTGCTGGGCTCGTACTTGTTAGGCAAATAATTACGAAGGGATTACCGCTGCTGAAGGAACGAAGCCTCATACACAAACGGTGGTCCGCGTTATGGACTTCCTCAACAAATTGGGCAAAGACGACGTTGAACAGACGAAACGACGCTCGAAGAAACTCGTTATCGTCGATAAAAATGCGGCAGACGCATATCACGATCGTTGTGATAGGGAAATCGAGCAACCCCCATGATAAGCGTGATATCCTAACACCAAATCAATACAATTAAGAGTAGTCCGAAAGAACAAATCAGGTAAGCAGAGTAGCGGCAGTAACAACTACAACCAACTCTAGTATAGTACAATAGTAGTGTCGATAGTAAAAACGATTTTGGCGGTTCTAGCTCCGCAAGCATATCACACCACGGTGTGATTAGAGTAGAGTTACTGGAGTCATGGTTTCATTCTCGTCATACCGTTTCTCCGTCGTTTGGTTTGGCAGTGATTTCTCTACTTCCTATGCAGATGAATGATTACGCTCGTCAGAATCGTTTTGACAGTATCTAGTTCGATAGACCGTTGATTCCTACTGGACTCAATTAATATGGAGAGTATATAGCGCGGTATATGCAGTGGTTTCATGGCGGTGGTTTGTCGGATCTAGGAAGTTCGCTGATACAGTGCTTACAATATGTATAGAAGAGATCATTTTTTGTGTGGCATGCTCGGCACAGTCTACTTGATGGGGGGTCTGATATAGCTTGATTAAGGGGAGACGATTGTGGCTGAGTCACTGAACGTAACGAAGTGCCTCCGTTGTCGCTCTCTTGTTTCCACCGCCTGAGATAGTACTGACTGAGGCCGTACCAAAGTAGGCCGATAAAGAGAATCGCGAGTAGTTGGCTAGACGATACCATCCTCTCGTTTGGTATAGCGTGCCAAGCTCAATGAGATTTTTCATTTGTTTCTGACTTGAATATATGAACTATAATCGTTGAACACATACGTCCATATGCTGTTTTCCTCCATTTGAGAGGATCAGTATTCGAATTTCCAGGATTCCCTCACGCCGATTGTATCTCCTACTGAGGGAAGGCAACAGAATTATATCAGCCCGATATTCTTCGAAGAGATAATGATACGGTTCCATCGTCTATGACTCGGCCTAAGCCTACAGAGAGCTCCATAATCGAAACAACTCTTTCACTGGATACAGTCTTGGAGCTACTAGCGAATCAACGCCGACGATTCGCGCTCTATGCGGTAGTCGATTTGACTGACGATCTCATCGAGTTTGAGATGCTTATTGAGGAAGTCGCAACTCTCGAAGCAGCATGCGCACAGACAGCACTCACTCGTGAGCAGTACCAAGACGTGGCTGCCGATCTGTACCACTGGCACCTCCCTGTTCTTGCTGATGTCGAACTCATTGATTTCGATACGCGAGACGAACTAGTCCGATATTGGCCCCATCACGTCCTCGAAACGTGGGTCGCCCGCGTAAGACAGGACGAACTAGTACACCGAGAGTAGCTCTCAAATCAACTCAAAACGACTTACCTTCACAGAGACGGTTGTTCGAGCGGTACAACTACCAGTGCTGGTACGTCCCGTAAACGGCTGGTGACAGCTCTAGCCAAGTACCCTCCCGAGAGATTCTACTCCGGATAATGGTCGTCCATGGACAGACTACAGTGGTAAACGCCTACCGAGTTCGACGATTAGTCCAGACGCGAACGGAGCAACTGTACGAGTCGAGACTATATCCGCGGACATCATAATTAGTGCCAGTTCCATCAGTCAACAGATTCACCGCGTTTAGAACCGTAGAACAAGTATGACTGTTGATGAGCCCGACAATGCGCTTCGGCTGTCACTGAAGATTTGGCACCCTGATTGCTGGACAACCCACGTCACTGAACAGATCGATATCGGAATTCTCAGCTACGGGATATACACAACGGTGGACGATCATGCAACAAGTCTCTGTACGTTTTATGCGGATGATCAAACAACGATCGACGAGGCGATCGATTTCGTTCGAAACTCGCCACCTGTCTGTTCTGTCGCCGAAATGAGTCTCGATTACGATACCGGTTCAGTCGCGTCACCGGGGAACGCAACCCAGGAAGTGCTTGTCGAGCAGGACGGCGGGACGCAGATCACGCAGGCGTTCACCTCGCGCGGATTTGTCTTCGAACCAGTTCACTCCACAGATGGCTTCGAGTATTGGACACTGTTAACAAACCATAACAAAGAACAGATTCGGGCTGTCCTCGATACCATCCGTGAGGAGAAAAACGCAGAGATTACCGTTAGAAAAATCACCTCAGCAGCCTCGATAACCGACAATAGTCGCCTCCCGCTTTACGAACTCTCACAGCGACAGCGTGAGGTCTTTGAACTCGCTCGTGAGTGGGGATATTACGATTGGCCGAAGCAGTGTTCAGCACGTGCATTGGCTACGGAGTTGGGAATCGCAACCTCGACTCTGCACGAACACCTTCACAAGGTGGAGGCGAAGCTACTTGATCCCCCACCGAAGTGAGCCGATCTATGAGCCTACGATGAGAGGAACCGGCAGCACTGCAGGAATTCGCCCCGCAGAGTCTCATATTTGAGTAGTGCGAATCCAAAGAGAATAACCAGAAATCCGAGGAGCGACATCGTGTCAATCTCCTCGCCAAGCCAAAGCCAGCCGATCAGTGCGGCAAAAACCGGTGTCACGTACTCAATGAGGTTCGTTTCGATTGATCCCAGTCTGTCGAGCAATGCAAAGTATGCAAGGAATCCAATGACGGTGGGAACCACAACGAGATACGCGAGGACACCAATCGCTTCGGGAGACCACTGGATCGACGCAATTGATTCCGAGCGCCCGAGGCTGATCGCCTGCAGTTCGATCGCACCGAGCACCATTGCCCACGCCTGTCTCGATTCAAGAGACAGATCGACCGGATAGCGCTGAACGAAAACCGATCCTATGGCGGTTGACACCGCCGCTGCGACGATCAAGAGTTCTCCCTGTGAACCACCTGAGAGGACCCCGCTAATGTCGGGACGCGCAACGAGCGCAACGCCGACAAAACTGACGACGATTCCAAGTATTCCGGCGACAGCAACCCGCTCGTCGGCCAAGAGTACGTGAGCAAACCCGATCGTTAGAATCGGCGCAGTAGAGACGAGAATCGCCGCGACGGCGCTCGTAACGTACTGCTGGCCAACGAAGAGCAATGCGTGATATCCCCCATAGATGAAGATGCCGCTCGTAAGGATGTGCAGCCACTCGGCCAACCCGTTCGGGCGGAGTCGATTCGCGCGGACGATAGTGTAGACGAGCATAACTAGTGCCGCGAGTTCGAATCGAAGCGCCGCATAGAGAATCGGCGGGAAATACTCAAGCCCGGCGTTGATCGCGACGAACGACGATCCCCACGCGGCTGCGAGGCCGACAAATAGTGCTATCGTTCCGTATTGTCTGGAGTCCATTACCTGTTGCTACGTCTAAGCCATCTCTCAACCCACGACCGGCCATACTAGGCTGCCCATTCGATCAACAATTAATCTCGGATCGAATCCTCGTCTCGAAAGAATACACGCAAATGGTGCGATGCTCACTTAGATTGACATCCTCCTCCGGCTTTAGCCGGAGGAATCTTTCCGTCACCGCAGACGGATTCTACGCGCCGACAATATCTGACCGATAGCTGTCGATTTCTGTTAGAACCTGTTGACGATCCGATTTGGGAACGTCGTTCATCTCGAGAGCTGTATCTAAATGCTCTGCAACGGCATCGAATTCGTCATCTGTGATCCCCATCCCTTCATGAGCGTCGTACATATCGGCACCATCGTAGTCAACCGGGCCACCAGTTACAGCCGAGATGAACTGTGCCTGGTGGGCTCGGAGAGCAGTCGTATCCGTCTCCTCGAAATGGTGCGCAACTTGCTCATCATTTAACACTCGATCATAGAAATCATCCACGACGGTTTCAATAGCGTCTTGACCACCCAAGCGATCGAACAGTGGTTCGTTAGTACTCATCGACACCGTTGGCTACACTCGCATGTCCTAATACAGTTTTGATAATATAACCACATATCTTGGAATATTTCCGGTACTGCTCGGACCAGAGCAGTCCAGTTACGCTGAGCCAATAGGCTAAGTGTCTTGTCTACGTAGCCGTAGAGCGATCCTCTAATGGTCCAATCCGATCGCAATACATCACCAAACGAGCCGCAAGAAACAGCACCCTGCTTCGCTTGCGGGCAAGAGACATCACTTCCGGACGACACACAGAGTCCCGTTTGCTACCGACCGTTGTGTGATGACTGTGCCGACGATTCGGGGTGAATGGCTGGTTAGGCAATTGAAGAAGCGGTATTCAATCTTGATCTACGATGAATGCACAGAATCATACTGAGTATCTCGTTATGAGTGCTCCTGGTCGGGAAGCCGTGTTTACGGCGAGTATCGTATTCGGCGACACACTCAGTATCGACCGATCGAATCTGTATCTATGGTAACGTCGATCCGGACGGTAGATCGAGGTGCGTGGCTCAGTATAAATGGAACGCGTGAATTCGGCATAAGTGATCTCTGGCCGCTCGCCGAATCAGATATCTGTGCCTGTGAAGTAACTGACTTCCTTGCCGAAGGAATCGCTGAGATTGGTGTTGATCCGCCAAATATCGAAGCTCAGTTTACAGGCCGATGTATCGTATGCGGAACTGAAGGGACGACCGGTTGGCTTGTCCTCGGTCGGGTAAACCCAGTTGATCAAACGTTTTTGGGTGTTGATCCGGAGTCCATTCATGTCCCTAATCGGCAATTCTGCCATTAGTCGAATACAGACGGCCAGCCCCGATACTGGATCTCTTGGTGAAGCCGCTCCCGATCGTAGTAGCGAAAGTCATACCTGCGGCAGTACTGATCGGATTGCTCGGGTTCATCGGACCACCTGTTGACTCGCCAGACATCCAATTTGGAGTGTGTAGAGAGGCCTTCTATCTCGATATGAGAGATATCAACCCCGTCGTATCCGTTTTGGATTGCTTTACACAGTGTTTCCCGGAGCGTTTCCTCGAACGACTGGGCAACACACCGACTTACAGAACTGCACGCCTCACTCCCGGTTTTGCAACGCCCAGATGATTTCTCAAGGGATACGGAGGTGGATGTCTGTCTCAACTTCGCCCGGTCTCTTTTGGAAGTATCACGCATGGTGGTATCGTCGTCGTGGAGTCTCCTGTGATTTCAACGGCTCATATGGAGCGTGTAGCGGTCCTTCGTTGGGAACATCTAGCGGCGGACGTACTCATCAACTTTCGGGCGTGCTGTGAGAACAGATCTACTGTGAATCACTAGTCACTCGCTCAAAGAGATGGAGGACGATTGCGTGGACTTCCACAAGGATAACGACACTGATAACGATAATCGCAACTTGCAGTGGCGTTGAGAGTAGCCCTAGCGAGACAATCAATGTCGTTGCGCACGCTGGCGCATGATTGGTATCCGTTGCAATCATTCCCCAGCTCGTCACGATAATGGAGAGAACTCCACTCCCTGCAAGGCGGAGCCCATTAGGCGAAAATGCAGCATGAGTCGCTGTGATTGAGATACCAGCCGCGAGGACTGTATAAGCTGTTAATCCTACGACACCGCCGATAAGATGGCTCCCAACGATACGATAGGTTCGGGTACGTTCACCTCGTCGATCAAATGCAAGAATAAACGCTGACGGACCAAGGCTGGGGAAAACAAACGGCTGTCCGCTTGCCCAGGCAACAAGTCCTAAGACAGTAAACAAAAAGCCCGCATACAGACTTGTTCCGACTCTCTGCCGTACCATGTTTGCTTTCAACCGCTCGTCGTGTAAAGCCTGTTCAATTCAATCGACAGGGCCTCGTAACAGAAACAGTCTACCGACGGCTGGAAGATTGCTGTTGAACCTAATGTTTGCTTCATATCTGAGAACTATTGCTCGGCAACTTCTCGTCGATCTGGTGGCCTCAAATTAGGGCCCAGTGTTATTGACCATTTCCTGTTGAAGTGGCAATTCCAAGCCAAGCAAGTTTGATATCGACCATAGACTCTTATGCTCGAACCATAGATTTCCAGTATGGATCAGCGAATCCTCGTCCCATACGACGGGTCGGATGCATCAAAGACAGCACTCGAACGTGCCTTAGAGGAAAATCCTGATGCCGAAATTACCGTCCTTAACGTCCTTGATTCGACAAATCGTGCCTATAGTGGGGTTCAAGCTAGTGGGGCTGAAAGTCTCAATGACGCTCAGCGTGAAGAAGCTGAAGAACTGTTCCAGCAGGCTAAAAATCACGCTGCCGACTACGATATGACCATTCAAACTGCCGTTCAAGTCGGTACTCCAGGCGAGGTAATCGTCGAATATGCCCAGGAGAACAACATCGATCATATCATCATGGGGAGCCACGGTCGTTCAGGTCTCTCACGGATCGTTGTTGGGAGTGTCGCCGAAACAGTGATCCGGAATTCACCGCTGACGGTAACGATCGCTCGATAGCACATCGCTACGAACCATTCCTCTTATTTTTTAGATTGCAAGTCAAGCTCACGAACTATTATATCGTCCTCAGAGGGTGGATACCCTCTCGACGGAGATGCGGTCGGTGGATAGATTTAACAGAATCCGGCAGCGAAGTCAGTATGCTCCGTTGGTGTAGCTCGGCCAATCATCTCGGCATCTCACGTCGAGGACCGAGGTTCAAATCCTCGACTGAGCATCAAATCCTAATCCAGGGGAGGTTGGCGGAACGAATTTCTGAAGGATTAGAACGTCTCGTTTGAAACACTGGAGGCCACCTGTAGACGTCATCACTCGACTGAACAAAGTAATGTGCCTATAGCCAGAAACCTGCTTCAGAGAGACTGTCGCTATGAGATGGGAATTCAAAGAAATCGAATGGGAAGCCGTCGCGGGTATCCTAGCGGCAGTTCTCGCCCTTGTACTCCATTTCTTGCACATCGTGGACGAAGCCGTGCTTCTTCAGATTACGCTCGTTCTCATGGCGTTCTTGTTTATCAGTCATCTCAGGCGTGAATCGGAAACGGAGAATCTCTCTGAGTCCCTCGCTCACACCGAACGCACTGTTGAAGACATCCGCGCCGGTATGGATGCCTCCGACCTCAAACTCATCGGCCCAGGAGAGCTCAGATCGCGGAGTACGCAGTTCGGCCAGGGTGCCCGTGGAGAAATGATCTGGTTCAACGTTTGTCTGCTCATGTTCGTCCCTCAGAATCTCTTCGATGCGTTGCTTCGTCCACCGATCGAGAATCCAAGTGTGTCCTCGATACAGTTCGTCCTCGACGAGAGTGAGCGGGAACGCTGGAATACGCAGGTCAAACCCAAAATAAAGAAATGTCGGGATGCTGAGACGGTACAGGAACCCATTTGGCGCGAACTCGATGAGAATGTCTCGTTCATTCTGCGCGGGACAAAAAACGGAGAGACTGACGCGCTCTTGAGTTTCTGGGGAGAACCGTTTATGGCACGAACGACGAGGGACGTTCCCCGCTATATCATCCACGTAACAGAAGAATCCGAATTGATCCCCCAATTGCGAGACATCGAACGCGAACATAGACTTCAGCAGACATGAATAAAGGATTCCCATCAACAACCAAGAAGGCCACCATCGGTATCCTCTGAGCGAACAGAACGAATCATTGAAACGGACGATTCAAAGCACAACAGACCGATATTCACACAATGTACGTCGAATTCGATCGCGATACCTGTACAGGAATCTTCAACTGCGTCCACGAGTGGGAAAAGTTCGTCGAAGATCGTGATGCGGGGAAAGCGACGCTCGTTGAAAGCGACGAGTTCGAGACCGATCACTATAGACGAGACGTTCCCGAAGGGGAGGAATTCGATGCGAAAATGGCCGCTCGTGTTTGTCCGGTAGATGCAATCACTATCTACGACGAGGAGGGGGAACAATTGGTTCCATAATCTGCCCTTGGCTGTCGTTCTAGATAGCGTGAGTAGAGATTTGACTACTAAAGGGAGGTGGGTTTTTTACGTATTTAGAGAAGGAAGGGATATAACCGATATCCAGCTATATATCCCCGATCTTGGAGCTAGTGATACGAATATATAAGAATTATATGCTATTAATTGAGCTATGTGCGTTCGAGGTACAGAGAATACATGATAATTGCGAAACCGATCGCGACAAGAACACTGTTAATCAAGACACCCATCTCTAACGAAACAGATAGAAGTTGATCAGCTACTCCAGCAAGTAGTGAGCCAAGCGTAATGACACCAAATCCAATACCTAACGTCCGCAGTGAGGAAGCACCAGTTCGACGGTACGCTTTATATGCAATATAGGTGATACCGGATCCCAATAGTAAAATTACTGTTTTGACAACGACAACAGCAGTTCCGACCCATATCATAACTCATCACCCATCTGAGACCAAATATCCGCGAGTCGTTCATCTGCCTTTCGGGAAGGACGATCCACTGTTACTGAGAAGTCATCGCTCTCCATCGAGATCTTCACGTTGTCAAAGTCTCGCTCATATCGTGTGGTTCGTCCTCCTTGCGGATTAATCGTGTCTCGCTCACGGACGAGCGATGCATGACTCAGGAGTTCTAATTTTCGATACAAAGTTGATTGGGGTATATCGCATCTGGTACTGAGTTCAGTTGCGGTCATAGGTTGTGCTGTTTCACGAAGGATCGTTCGGCAATCAGCGTCATCCAGCGCATCAAGAATTACCTGTAATGATGGTGAATCCGCTGATGACGCTGAACTACGTTCCATTGGCTACTTCCAAATACTCCGTCGCATATACTGTCTGGTTTGGCTTATACCAGCTATTATAGAGAGTATCCCTCTATTCCACAGCGGATATACAGCCCGTCGCTTGAGAGCATTTCGTTCAATGTTCTTCCCACCGGTATTCGTCGTAGTCCTCAGAAGAAGGCAATACATTTTGTGCATACCGATACTGAACGCCATTACACATTGTGCCCCTCTTCGCCATAAATCTCAAGCAACTCTTGATACCGAGCTCGGATCGTCATTCTACTTACGTGAGTCGCAGATCGTACGGTCTCTTGTGTGAGTTTCTCGTTTGTTAATCGAGTAGCTGCATAGATGGCACCAGCGGCAAGCCCAGCGGGATTCCGACCGCTATGAACTCCCTGCGTTTTTGCAGTTGTGAGTAGGTCCCGAGCCCGACGTGTTGCTTCATCACTCACATTGAGTTCGGACGCAAACTGTGGAACGTATTGAAGTGGATCCACTGGTTTCATTCGTAAGCCAAGCTCACGGGACAAATAGCGATAGGCACGCTGTATACGGAGTCGTTCAACTCGACTTACAGTCTCGAACTCTGCCAACGTCCGTGGTGTCGAATGTTGCCGAGCCGCTGTATACAACGATGCTGTGGCCATCCCCTCAATGGATCGTCCGGGAAGCAAGTCATCTTCAACAGCTCGTCGATAGAGCACACCAGCAGTTTCACGAATCGAGTCAGGTAAACCAAGAGCGGAGGCCATCCGACGGATCTCGCCGAATGCCTGCTTGAGATTTCGTTCGTGTGCATCCTTCGTTCGAAACCGTTCGTCCCACTGGCGGAGGCGTTGTAATTGTGCTCGTTTTGGCTCTGATATCGCGTGCCCGTATGCATCCCTATCTTGCCAACCTATCATTGTACTCAACCCCTTATCATGCATCAATTGCGTTGTTGGGGCACCAACCCGGCTTTTTTCATCGCGCTCCTTGCTATCGTATGCACGCCAGTCCGGACCATGATCGACCACATCAGTATCGAGAACCAAGCCACACTCCTCACAGGTGACTTCACCATGCTCATCGTCCTGAATAACGGGTCCATCACATTCTGGACACACAGAGGCCGACTGAGATGGTGAATTCGAGGACGTCTCCTCGCTATGGTCATCGATGATTGTAGGGACAGTGTTAGTCATGATTTCTAGAGTTCGACGCTGGTTGTGCTGTCTTCGATCTAATACTGTGAGAGAGAGACGCAAGAAGACAGGGCGGATTCCCAAACGCTGAGAATCCGTCGATTTGAGGAGCGACGATACTAATTCCCTACTCACGACTCATGATAATACAAAAAATTATAGTAAGCCTGCTAATGACGCATGGATCGACTAGCCAACACCTCTCTCTCTCTCTCACTCGATATGGGGTTTGAACTATTAGCCAACAAGCGCGCCGTTTGGCGCTGTATTCGCTGCTTGACTTTTTCGACGCTCTCACCAAGTTCGGAACGGCTCAAATGGACATGTATGACGAGCAGTCCTGCACCACCTCGGCAGCCTTGGAGACTGGCTATCGACATCTCAATACTGCATAAAGGTATGACACGAGAAGACGGTCGGCGACGATCCGCTGAACGAGATGATTGATCGCTTATTCCATTTCAAGCGCAATCTCAAAACTGCCGGTGAGCGTCCGCTACGCGATCACCTGATGCTTTCTATCGCCCCGAGCTGCGTAAACGTGCTTGACCGCGCCGACGGTAAATGCAAGTGCACCGAGGATCATCGGGGTGTCCCCAAGTGTTCGGACCCAGAGCAAGGCCTGCACCCGCGGGCGCTCATAGAACTCGAGACTCCGGGCGACAGCGTATCCTTCCGAGTAGGACGCTTTGAGCTGGGCGAAGCCGACGGGAAGCAACGAGGCGAAAGTCATGATCGCCAGCCCGATGTTCGTCAGCCAAAACGCCCCGCGGAACCACGCTGGGTCCCAGGCGTTCTCGGGCGTGACCACACGCAAGATGTACGTCCCCAACCCGAGTGCGAGCAGCCCGAACGCGCCGAACATCGCCGCGTGGGCGTGGGCCACAGTCAGGTAGGTGCCGTGTTCGTAGTAGTTGATCACCGGCAGGTTAATGAAGAATCCCAGTACCCCGCCACCGACGAAATTCCAGACGCTGCTGGCGATAATAAACAAAAATGGAATCGTATACGGGAAGTCTTCGCCCTGTGCGCGAAGCGAGCGATACTCCCCAAGGCTCCGATACAGGACGAACACCAATGGGATGAACTCAAGCGTCGAAAACGTCGTTCCGAGGGGCACCCATACGTCGGGCAGACCGACCCACCAGTAATGATGCGAGACGCCGACGATACCTGCACCCATGATCGTGAACACCTCGAAGAGGATTGCCTTCTCAGCATCGCCTTGGTCGACCAGCTCCATCGAGACCAGCGCAACCGAGATCACGGCGGTGACAAAGAACTCGAAGACGCCCTCGACCCACATGTGAACGACCCACCAGCGCCAGAACTCCGTGACCGCTATGTTCGTCTCGGGAGTGTACAGCATGCTCGCTCCGAACAGCAGCGCAATCGAGCCGCCAGCGTACGCCATGAAGTGTCCCAGTCCGGCCGGAGAGTCCTCGACACGGCGCACACCGCGGATCACCAACCCGGTCCAGCCGACGAAGCCCGCAAGAAGCAACAGTTTCCAGAGCCGGCCGACTTCGAGGTACTCGAGACCTTCCGAGCCGATCAGCCACCAGAGGTCGCCGTCCTCTGGCGTCCCAAGCTTGCCGTGGATACCGAGCCAGACGCCCGCAAACGCGCCGACGGTCGCAGTCACAAGCAGACCGAGCAGCGTGGTCGTCCCTGCGGTCTGCCACGGTGGGTCGTCGTCGCTGAACAGCCCCGGGAGGAACAATCCGCCCGCGAGCCACAGTGTCGTGATCCAGAGCACTGCGAGGTTGACGTGCCACGTTCGGACGGTCGCGAAGGGCAACAGCGAGACGATGTCGATCCCCAGTGCATCAGCGATGCCGAAAAAGCCGGTGCGCTCGATGTAGTAGTGGGCTAGCAGCGCTCCGGTGAGCGTCTGAACGAGAAACAGGGCACCCGCGACGGGGACATACCACGCGGCGGCGTACTGTGTAGCCGTACTTGCCACCTTGTCCGGCGAAGGAATCTCGATCATCTCGGTCGTCGGCTCGGCGAAGTCGAAGGTATGGTACGCCCACACGCCCAGCCCACCGCTCGCGACGAGCAATACGAGGCTGATCGTACTCCAGACGAGCACCTGCCCAGTCGGGCGGTTCCCGGTCCCGGAAACGTAGGGCCAGTCGTTTGTATACGAGTGGTCCGAGCCCGGTCGATTGGTATGGGAGATCCAGGCCGTCCAGCAGGCGAAGTCGGCGATTCGGGCGGCCTGTTCTACACTTCTAACAAAGCCTTCTGGGATTCCTCGTTCGGGATCACCCTCGTGATAGCGCTCGATATATGTCTCACGGATCTGCTGATGTGCATAGGTCTCGGCTGCTGAGTACTCCGCGATTGGGCCGTCAGGGGCCTCACCGTCGAGTTCGGTTTCGACCCGGTGTTCAACGGCGGCCTGTTCATCCTCATCGAGGGCCACCAGAGAATCGGTTCCCCGCTCTCGAGCGTAGTACTCGCGCATGAAGTGGGCTTTTAGCTCTAGCGCGTCGGCAGTGAGGTCGACTCCAAAGTAGGAGCCGTTGCCCAGGATCGACCCCTGATTCATCAGTCCGTTGGCCTGGAATGCTTTTTTCCCTGCCCGGACTTGCTCTGCCGTAAAGACGACATCGTTATCGGGACCACGGAATTCCTCGGGGATCGGGGGCGCGTGACGTTTAGAGAACCACGCTCCAAGCCCCATCGCTACGAGGTTGGCGACGAAAAGTGCAACGAGCGCCCGTGCGCCAGTCGTCTCTGAACCGAGAATTTCGCGTATTTCGTCTTCGTCAAGCCCATCAAGGAGCTTCGAGAGCGCGCCGAGGGCGACCTGTTCGCCAGTGTACTGGCCACCACCCCCGATGTTCTCGGCGGCGAACACGGACAGCAGGCCCGCAAGCGCCCCGCCGAGGTCCGACACACCCCCACTGTCGGCAAGCAGGGTCGCCGCGAGTGCCGCCGCTCCGGCCTCAGTTGCGTGGATGGAACGTCCTTCGTTTCCATCTACGGTCACGTCCTCGAAACGCTCCGAGGCGTCGCCGAGGGCCCGCTCAATCTGGTGACCGAATTCGATCGCGTCCCGTTCGAGTAACTCGGAGAAAGCGTCGCCGTCTCGGTCGCCAGCCGTGATGGCCGCTAGATCAAGCTCCGAGAGATCTACATCCGAGAGAGTCCCGGCGAGCGTCGATTCCGACGGTCGTGCGTCGGCGGCCACGCGCTCGCGGATCGCCTCAACGGTCCGATCGTCCAAGCGAGTCTCATCAAGATTGTACTGGTGTAGGAACGCCTCGAACGCGCGATCGGTCGCTTCATCAACGACCGACATCCCCTCGTACTCCTTAAGGAGGGATTCGATACGGCGCTCGATCGCACTGGAAGGATCATGTGCCGTCCGGCGAACCCACGTCGGGACGGCATCAACAACGCCTGGTTTGAGCCGCTCTACTACGTACGCTTTCGCGTGGCGCCTCTCCGACGCGGGTTGGTCACGATCGGGGAGGACGGCGTTCTGAAGGAAGTTCGTGATGGCCATAGATGTGAATTGTCGGGTATCTGTACCAACGTTTTATGATAACAACATACGTGCAAATAGTTATATTGGTACACTCGAACATGTTTGGGCCTACCGTCGAGTGGCGAGTTGGTAGGCCGATCGAACAACGACCTGAGATCCTGTAGCCAGGTACTACTTTACACCTCACGAAAGGACGTCTCTACGTGAAACGGAAGAATCGTCGGAAGGACGGGCTCTCGTATAAGGAACGGCGCGTCGTCCTTCCCGAAGAGTCCGAGATCCCCGGTGAAACAACGCTCGAGGCGGACTCTCCGGAGACAGCTGACGTCGGTGGCGAGTGATGTCCCCGGGCCCTAACTCCCGTGAGAGCGGGTTAACACTCTAACAGGAACTCGGCTACTCCCCGCGCAAGCGGTTACTAGTACGGTACGATTACTAGTGGGTACATCCGTGAACGGCTGGTGACGGCTTTAGCCAGGGACCTCTCTGAGAGGTTCCACTCCCGACAACGGCT
This sequence comes from Halalkalicoccus subterraneus, assembly GCF_003697815.1. Lineage (NCBI taxonomy): Archaea > Methanobacteriati > Methanobacteriota > Halobacteria > Halobacteriales > Halalkalicoccaceae > Halalkalicoccus > Halalkalicoccus subterraneus. The sequence goes on from NZ_RDQG01000037.1 coordinate 101,444, forward strand.
GTCCATGGCTAATCGTCAACCCTCATCAGTTTCCTCGTGCTGTGATCGCTATCGGTAGACCGTTATCGATCCTAATACAGCGTTACTCAACGTACTCTCGCAACTGAGCAACTGCCTGCTCAACGATCTCGTCGGTGAGCCTCCCTTGCCAATCGGTGATCCACTCCGTCTTCACTGAATTCACCGACCACGGCATTATCGAACTCGATTTGGGAGCACCTCCTTCTTGCCAGTGCTCATCCATGAGTACAATTCGTTCGTCATGCCACGTTCGCGTCGTCAGTGAAAGAGTGATATACTGTTCACCGTGAAACGGTGTCTCTGCTCGATTGATAAGCAGAAACGGGCGGCCGGTTGTGCTCTCATCTTTGAACGGGTCCGCTGCGAGCACAACATCTCCACGTTCCATGCTCATTCGGATGAGTCTTCAGCAGCGTGTTCACGCCATTCGTCGAGATCCTCTGCACCGAACCGCTCATCCAGATCCGTTATCGTACGATGAAATCGAAACGCCTCATGGACCCGTTGCTCATCACCAATTGCCCAGTAGTCTCCCTTGTGCTGAACCAGCTCCCGATCCTGTAGCCGACGGAGAACAGTCCCGATCGAACTCTTCTTGATACTGGCCCCTTCTGCAATCTCGGAGGGAGTGAAAGCCTTGTCGTTGTTCCGATAGAGGAATCGAACGACCTTTTCAGCGTTCGTTACCTCGGTCAGTTCCTCACTGCTTCCGTCAGTGAACGTTTCAATATCGATTGGCATGTTTGTCAGTAGTGTCTCTAGTGTCATAAGCACTTGCTCGTCATTACGTCATTAGTGTCACTACTGCAGCAGAGACCCGAAATATCTCGTCGGTGAACTTGTGGGGTGACGTTGCTTTGCTACCGACGATACTCTAAGAAGAGCTCGTCTACCGTGTACTATTTCTAAAGTAAACTAAATTCATCCTACCTTGTGCAACAATGTTTCCTTACGAGGACTCCGTTGCACAAGGTAGCGTGCAATCTGAGCCTGTATTGTTGACCCTATTCTTCCTCTCAACACTATCACGGACCCAACTTACTATTAGTTAAAGCTTATATTGATACTATATGAGAAGTGAGGCGTACATCTCGTCACTGGATCGACGACAATTCCTCAAGCGGACGGCAGCGACAGCAGCCGGTACGACACTCGCCAGTAGCGCAGGCTGTCTCCAACTGCTTGGCTTGAGTGGCTCGCCAACCGGTCTCAATGGTGGTCCTACGTTTCAAGACGTTCAACGGGAGGATGCTGACATCGTCGCCGAGTCCGCCAGCACTCTCGAAGCTGAAATCAATCGTGGTGGAGGACGCATTATCTGGATCCCATCCGATACAGCGATCGATCTGAGCGGCCGGAACCTCACGCTCCGCCATGTGACGATCGCTTCGGGCCGCTCGGACGATGGCTCGGGAGCGCTCCTCGCAACGTCGGATCGCGGTCGTGGCTCACCAACGATGAGCAACGCCCTCTTCACACTCGAGGAAGGGGGTCGCCTCACCGGCGTAACGATCCGTGGCCCACATTGGAACTACACTGCCTCACCAGTCATTCCCGGGTATATTCCATTCGCACCAGGTGAGACACGCCCTGAACGCGCCCGGTGGCGCAGTGACTGGTACGCGCGCGGTGTGTCGATGCAAGCCGACAGTAGCCAGTTCGATAACTGCGAGCTCTGGGGTTTTTCGACCGGCATCATGGTCGGCAGCCGGGAGTCACCAGCCTCACCGTCGATTCTCTACTCCGCGCTGCATAATTGCATGATGACCTCCGCCGGGTATCCGATTGACGTCAATCGGGGCACGCCGACGATCTACCGGTGTGCCTTTGACGCCTATCGCCACGCGATCTGCGGATATGGCACCGCTGACGCGGGCTATCTCGCGATCGAATGCGATTTCGGTCCTCACGCATCGAGCCATCCAATCGATATGCACCGGATCGGCGAGAACGAGAGTGGCGCGAACGATGAATCCGCGCTGCGGTGGCAATGGCGGGCGGGAGGAACGATGCTCGTCCGCAACTCGATCATCCGGCCGACGCGAGTCGTCGACCAACGCCATCACAACGGTGCGAACGCTGGACCGTACGAGCCCGACCCGTATATCAACCATAACCGTGGCGGCTTCACACCGCACGTCCTGATTCGGGGTGCACCGGCCGACGGGATCTATCTCGAGGGCAACCAGTGTGCCCACCCCGATCCAGAGACTGGGATCGACCAATCATCGTTCCCGGGTCGCCAGCGCATGAACGAGTTCGGCTGGCACAACATCTTTACCCAACAGAATCAGTGGGACGTCCCGTTCAGTCAGTAACGTCGTAGACCGTTCGATTCACTTCGATTCGCTCGAGAGTCCCCTCTATTGTTCCGGTAGTCGGTTGGATTTCGAACTCGTGATTCTCACCAGGCTCGAGATCACGGACGGTCACGAGCGTGGCACTGAGATACGCGTCGTTCGTCCCGTAGAAGATCACCTCGATATCGACGACGTTGATCGCTCGGTCGCTGACGTTCGTCGCTGTACCAGTCACGAGCAGCGAGCTATCAGTCGTTTGTTGGGCATCGGCCGTTATCTCGACGTCACTCGGATCGCGAGTAGTGGTTTCGTACTCCCCGTAGGTCTCGTTGTACTCGTCACGGTTGATCTGGGTAGCGTTCTCGTCAGGATGCTGCTGGCGCTTCGTGCTGTCTTTACTAGTTGTCTCGCTCGCGTTTTTTCGCTCAGTACCGCGCTCACTCGTATTGTCAGTATCAGCAGGTCCTTCAGAAGTCGTGTTCTCCTGTGACCTATTATCAGTACCACCGGTAGGACGTTCTTCGTCATCATCATCTTCCCACCAGCGGGTTCCGATACACCCGGAGAGGGAGACTAGCGTCCCGATACTCCCGAGAACTTTCGCGAATTGCCGTCGTAAGATCATTGTCTGTCGAGTCTGTTGATAATCTACTATTGAGCTCCTCTCCGTCCTCCGTTAGTCAATCCCGACGCCGATTCCTAAGAGGAGAAACAGCCAGTAGAACACGAACAGTCCGAAATTGCGAATACTGAATCGAGGTAGCTCATCACCCACGCCCACGAACAGGACCCCGCCAGCAGTGGCCAAAAACAGAGCTGCAAGGACTCCCCACTGACCGACAAGGAAGATAGCAAGGACGACTGTTCCAAGCCCGATTACTTTCGCGGCACCAGCGTTCGTTGAACTCAGAAATCCCATTACTGCCCTAGTTCTAATAGTACTCTAATATTAATCTTGGGTCAGACAGAGCCGAGAAACGTGGTTGCAAGACGACTCGATCGCGAGTTATCAATCCGATTCCTGTTCCCGCCGAAGACAGCGCTGGGCGTGCAGCAACATTCCGCGCCACGTAAATCCGTTCGTCTCTTTCGTCTCCGAGAGTTCCTCGTACTGTTCGAGCGGGACTTCGATTAGAATGGATTTCATTTCGTCCTCGTCGGAAGCGTCCGCTTGGCCGCCATCCGGGAAAATCCTCGTCTCGTCGTCGGTATGTGATCGATATTTGGATTTCATTGTATCGAGAGTGAGTATGGGTTCGATACCAGAGCTCTGCAGAGCCATTCGTTCGCGGCCCCATTAGTCTTAGCAAAGATTTATCACCGTTGACTATTGTACTAGACTTATAGTAAACTAATACTGATACAATAGTGGACGAGGACGAACAGCGAATCCTAACCAGAGTATTCCCACACGAACCACACAAACTTCAAAATTCCATGTCATCGACAGGCGATACCCCTCCCGAAGACGAGCCGACAGACGACCAACCACCTCTACACCCACTCATCGCACGCGTGATGAACGTGTTCCAGGGCCCGACACGGGTTCCAACAGCGTACCTTGCGGCAGGAACCGCCATTGGCCTCCTGGTAGTTATCGCGAGCACACCCGCTGCAGCCCAGGAGTTCTGCGATGATCCCGCCGGACAGTTGTTGATCTCGATCGAGACGATGCTAATCAACTACGGGACGATGCTGTTGTTCCTCGCTTTCCTGATCGGCGTTGCCATGTGGGCGCTGACACCCATCTTTGCCGGGCAGAGTGCGATCGGACTGGGAATGATCCTGCTCTCGTTCGGGGCAGCAATCGCCTTCGTCGTCGGCACCCAGTTCTTTGGGATGACCTTCGAGATCGCCGGCGCCGGTGGTCAGAGCTGCTCAACCGTCCTCAACTAACCACAGACTCTCGACCCTCGTGATTCGCTACCCGGACTAATCGCCTATGGATACGCCACTGAACCCGCGTCGACTCGTCGTGATTATCCTCATCATAGGTCTTGCCATGACCTCGATAGCTGGTCCTGTCGCTGCTGCTTCAGAGACGACTGCTACGCTCGATATTGACGGAATCGTTCTTCAGACCGACGCAGGTGATCTCACCGACGACAACGAGAGTGACGGTACCACCTCAAACGAGGATGATGACGAGTCGAATGTAACAGCAGAGGATCTGGAAGAGCTCCCGATCGACGTCGACGAAGACGAGGTCAACCTCGAGGAGATCAACAACGAATCTGCGGACAACGCGACCAACACTACCAACGGAACTAACGCCGAAAACGGGGGCGGCACACCACAAATCGGCGGCGGTGGTGGAACCGGCAGTATCGGTCCGAGCCTGTCGCCCGAAGAGAACGCCAAGGATCTCGCCGAGTGGCTCCGAGGGCAACTTCGCGGGGCGACCGTCTACCTCGTCGACGAGGTGATTAACGACATGCTGGGGACGCCTACGCCCGAGAATGACGGGTGGCACGGCATCCTCGGCCAGCCTGTTGGCGAGACGTACAGCGATCTCTACGAAGAGGTCTATATGCAGATGATCCTGCCACCGGCGTTCCAGTTCATGATCATCGGGTTCATCTTCTTCACCCTGTTTGTCGTGCCGTTTTCGCCGATGACTGGCCAGCGCGTCTGGTCGGTATTGCTCGCGATGTTCGGCGCCGGAGCGTTGGTGATGCTCAGCTGGAACGTCGCGTCGTTGCTCCATCACGTCTCGGATGCCGTGACGATGTGGTTCCTCCCCCAGGGTGAGGAGATCCTCGCGAGTGGCGACCCGAACAATCCCTTCTCCGAGGAGAATATCAAGCTGAATGCTGGGCCACTAGCAGTCGGTCTCGGAGTCTACCTCGCGAGTTGGAATGTCGGGTTGATGTTGGCACTGATTCACGGGATCCGCCACGCAGTGTTATTTCTCATGCCGACGATACTACCGATCATCCTCGTCGGGATGTACTTTGGGCCCCGAACGTCGAAAGCAGCGTTCTCGGTGCTGTTCTGGCAGTATATCGGCCTACTGGTGATGAACTGGCCGACGGCACTCCTGCTCTCGATCGGCTATCACGTCGGCTTTGACTTCGGCATGGGCGCTGCAGGATCGCTCGCGAATATGGCGGTGACGATCGGCGTGATCATCCTCGCGGTCGTCCTGCCGCTGACGATCCAGACGTCGTTCCTTGGGGGATCGTTGGTCGCGATCATCACGAAAGGGTCAGTGCTGTCAACGGGCATGAACACGGCCCGACGAGTCCTACCGTCGCGCGGGGATACCTCTCGATTGAAACGGGGTGGAGGCTACATCAATCCCGTCTCCCGGTTCACTCGCGATCGATCCACCAACAGCAATCGTCAGCGCCGACAGGACGTTGCAGCGACTGACGGCGGTTCGTCGACCCAATCACGACTGACGAACTACTCCCAGTCTCACTCCCGATCAACCCCCTCTCGACAATCGGGTCCTTCTCGTAGTCAGCAAGACGCCGGCAGTATCGACGCCCGACGGCGGGAACGCTACCGTCGCCTTCGCCGAAATAGGTCTGATTGACAATGAGCACAGGAACTGACCAGCAGCGAGCAGCGGACAGACGCAAAGTTCTCCCAAACCGATTGACCGGCCAGCGAATCGCCGGCGTCTCGAAAGTCGCGATTTACGCTGGCGGTGGCACAGCCGCGATGACGTGGTTCGCCGCGGATATGTATGTTCCACCGGGCTACCGAAGTCCGGTCTACGGGCTTGCACTCTGCATGTTCGTTGGCTCAATCATCGCCTCGTTTCACACGCCGAATCACCTCTCGGTTCACGAACACCTGCGGCGACGCATTACCCATCATACTCGACAACATACCATGCTCAGTGCACGCAACGGCAGCAAGAAAGCACAGCCCACCAACGACACGCTTCCCGGTCGGATCGTTCGACTCCCAATCATCCGAAATGTCCGTGGAATCGGTGTCGACGAGGCAGAACGCTCGCAGGACGCCGTGCAGGTCTCCCGCCCGTTCCACAATTCGTCGGCCATCGAAACGGCTGATGGCGGTGTGATCGGCGCGATCAAGGTTCGCCCGGCGGCGATGGCGGTCGCCGACGAAGGCCACTGGACACGCCGTGTGGAGCGCCTCGCGAACGTCATCGACTCATCAGTCACCGCGAGGACGCAGTTCACCTCGAAGATGCGAGCCGTCGATTACGGCGACCGGATGGGTACGTACGACAATCGCGAGCAAGAGCTCCTTGACAAGCTTGCCGCGAAACACGGCGATATTGATACAGCCTACCGGAAGGCTCGCAATAGTGAGATCAATCGAGAGGATCTCGGTCTCTTAATTGGGGCTGACCTCGCTGATGAGCGCCAGAGCGTGATTGATCTATACGACGTCACCACGCTCAAGCGCAACTACTACGTCACGATCAAGATCGAACCAGCGGACGTCGTCACGGAGGACAATGTTGAGGCGGGCGGCGGGATGGCGAACGTCCCGCTATTGGGCCGCCTCTGGAAGTACAAGGAACTCCGTGATCTCCGCCAGGAGGGCGACCACACGCAAGTAATGGTCGAACGGCTTGAGAACAAACTCGAGACGCTTGAGTCGGACCTCCGGACGATTGAGGACATCAGTACGCGAATCCTCTCCTCAACCGAGCTTTCGCAGGTCTTCGCCGATCACTATCAGGCGGCTAACGCGTACGTGAACGACAACTTTGGCGACGTCGTCCGGCTCTCACCGAAGCCGACCTCCAGTGAGGGAACGGCGATGTACGGTGTCGACCACGATCATCTACGCGACCTTCCCAATGGCCCGATCGGCGAGTCCAACGGCGCTGTCGAACCTCAAACGCCCGGCGAGACATCCCAAATGGTCGATCAGGGGGACGACGGCAATCGCCATATAGTCCCCACTCGCAGTGACCAATCCAACGAGCCCAATGACGAGGGCATCGTCAATACGGCGAAGAGCACTGCGAGCTCCTTTGCTGATCGAGTCGCGAAGATCAACGATAACCCCGTTGCCGACGTCATTCTCACGAAAGAGCAGCTGGTCGACCACTATCAGACGGTTGTCGGCCCCAAAGACGGCATTTACCGCGGCAACGAGAATTGGATTACGATCGACAACGCCGTCTACAGCAAGACACTCTCGATCCGCGAATGGCCCGCCGTCCCCAAGATGGGCATCCTCGAGCCGATTCTTCGAGAACATGAACCCGGCGTCGCGGTCAACGTCGCGACCCACATCAATCCGATTGACCAGCAGCGTGCCGAAATCGAACTCTCAGACACGGAAGACCAACTGAAGGACAAAAAGGAGAAGGCCGAGGACTCCCGGCTGCCGATGTTCCTGCAGACCTACCGGAAACAGCACGACGAGGCCCAGGAGATGGTCGAGGCGAACCAGGATTCGGAATACGACCTCTTCGAAACGAACACGCATATCGAACTCCGAAGCGACGACCCCGAAGCCCTCGGTCGGACCATCGATCACATCAACTCGATGATGAACGACGAGGGCGCCGAAGCCCGTCAAGAAACAGCCCACCACTTCGAGGGGTGGCAGTCAGTCGCGCCCGTGTGTGATGATAAGCTCGAGGAGCCGATCATGATGTTCGCCGACGGTGTGGCCCGTGAGTTCCCCTGGACGTCGCGAAATCTCCATGAACCGAACGGCGTCGAGTTCGGGATCAATATGCACACGAACGAGCCGCTGTACTTGGACCTCTGGAACCGCAAGACTGGCTTCGACTTTGGGATCTTCACGAAGAAAGGCGGCGGCAAGACGACGACTGCCACGGAGATCCTCGGCCGGCTAAACATGGTCTATCGCGATGATCTCATGACGATCATTATCGACCCACTGCAGGAGTATGCGAACCTCGCGACTGTCCACGACGGCGAGCGTCTTGTCGTCGGTGGGGATACGGGCATCAACCCGTTCCATATCGAGGCGACACCTGAAGAGAAGCTCGCGACCATCGGCAAGGGCGCACCGTACAAGCACTGGCTGGAGGGCTGTATGGACTTTGTCGAGATGTACTACGCCGACGAGGGTCTGGACTTCGCCGAGAAGAAGGGGATCTGGCGTATGGCGATTCGAGAAGCCGCCGAGCGCTATGGGATCGAAGACGATCCGCAGACCCACTCAGCAGACTATCGTCGGGAACAGGGCTATTCGGGTGACTGCCCGACGCCAATGGACGCGATCGAGATCATCGACGAGATGACCGACGAGCCTGAGGAGTGGGTTCGCTCGAAGCCCGGGCAGGATCCCTCCGAACGAAAAGTTGAGGAACGAGAGGTCACGGCCGTCGACATCATCAACAACGATATCCAACCGTTCCTCCCCGGCGGCGAGTACGAGCACTTCACGAAACAGACTGATATCGAGCTTGAGGATTCGACGTTCTTCTACGTCGATATGCAGCAACAAGAGGCCAGTACATCGATTGGTCTGACGATGCAGGTCGTCTACGACCTCTTCTACGAGATGGTCAAAACAATCGACATTCCGTCGGTGATCTTCATGGACGAGTTCCACTATATGCTGCGGGACTCGCTGGCCCAGAAATCGCTCAATCAGAAGTTCCGTCATGGTCGCCACTGGGACCTCTCACTCGGCGTCGCCACGCAGTCGTTCAAGGATTTCTTTGGCGAGGACGCTGACGGTAACACCCACCTCACGGACAACGCCCAAGTCCTGTTCGAGAACATGCCCACACAAATCTTCCACCAGGAGGATATGAGCGACGAGTGGGCCGAGGAGATCGGGCTCACATCAGACGAAGCCAGATTCATTCGAAATGCGGAGCCGGGTAATCGTGAATTGGGTTACTCAACGGCCCTACTCCGGGTTTCGGACAAAGGTACCTACCCGTTGAAAGTCAAGATGGACTTCGAGGAGAATCCCCGCGAAGCTGTCGTGACGGAGTTCGATCCCTCGGAACATGGCGAGGATTTCTACTCGTATCTCCTCGAGCACGACGACATCTGTGAATGGCGCTTCGCCCCGACGACAGACGGCAAGGTCGCCACCAACACGGAGATCACAGCAACGGGCACGAACACGTCTGGAGACGCTGTCGAGCAGAACCAGAGGCCACAGCGTACCGACGTTAGTGCTACGGGGGACGACTGAATGGGTCGAATCGCCTCGGCACTGATCCGCGACGATGTCCGTCGGTCGGTCGCCCGGAAAGTCCCGGCCCTTCGCGACGGCGGCTCGGATGCCTACGACACGCTGCAGCTGACCAATGACGTAATCAACGAACTCGAAGAGGCCCGTGCCGAACGTCGCGCAGTCCACGTCCTTCCACACAAAGAGGGTGGTGGGATTCCGAAGGCGGTCGACCTGCTAACGTCGGTTCACCCGATGCGGACTGGGACCAGTACTGACTCGCGCCCAGCCCACGCTTTCGAGATCCGCAACATCAACGAGCAGATCGGCTTCCAATGGGTGATGGGCGGCGAGAAATACCAGAACCGGCTGGCCCGGCAGCTCGAAACGTTCTACCCCGACAGCCACATCGAAGTCGACGAACTACCCGAGCCCGAGCTTCTCCCATTCCGCGAGGACTGGCATCTGGCCGCCGCTCGCCTCGAGCTAAAACTCCAAGGCAAGAAGGAACGCTACTATCCGATCAAGCACATCGACGTCGAGGGCTTCGAGAACGATCCCTACGGCTCGATCACCAGCGAAATGGTCGGCGAGCGTGAAGCCGAGACAGTCACGAACGTCGCGACACAGGTGGTCTTCCGCCCAGCACCCAGCGACTGGTACAAGGGTGGTGTCCTAGAGCCCTCGATTCACGACGTCGCCGACGACTTAGAGGAGAACGTCCAGCCGGCCGATACGAAGGACATCGTTCGGGGAATGTTCACAAAAGAGGGGGTGGATCTTTCAGAGGTTCGCACCCAAAAGCGCGGGACAAACAAGAAGACCACAGCGGCTGCTGACGCCGTCCGCCGCCAAGCCGGACAGAAGGGCTATGAGGTCGACATTCGGATCGTCGCGGTCGGTCAGGACCCAGAGACGGCGATCAGCCGCGTCGACGAGACGGCCGATATGTTTGAGGGGTACTACGATTCGGACACCCAGCAGGGGTTCGATTGTGTCCCGATGAGCGGCGAGGATCTCTTGAAGCTCGTCCAACTCGCGATGCGCCGCGAATACGTCGATCATGGCATGACGATGGGGGTTCGAACCGCGGCAGGCGTGGTTCACGTCCCGAACGAGTCGATCAATACCCAGAACGTCAGTTGGACTCGCACATCGAATGCTGGGGACGTCCCAGCGGACTCCCCGCGCTTTAGCGAGTGGCTGAGCCCAGCACTTGGCTGGGATACACCGGATCGATCGGTGAAACGGGATCCCGATAAGTGGATCTACGCCATCAATCAGTCCCAACCAACAGAAGCAGCGATTGCAGCAGTAACTGAGCAGGACCAAGAAACGCAGGCGACCGGTGAACAGCCCGACCAGACGCAATCAGACAGTACGGAGGCAGTATACTAATGACACACTCTAATGCATCCACCGACGACGAATCGGACGCAGAAATCGACTCCCCTCGTTTCGACGACTGGGTACAACCCGCGACCAACTGGGAGGCGTCGGATCGATCAGCGACAACAGATCCAGAAGAGTGGGTGTATGCGATCGATCAACTCCCACCGGATATCGAAGAACCCACGGCAGGCACAGTACGCGAACAGCACCAGCAGTCAGCCGAGCAACCGAATGGAAATGACCACTCGGATTCGACGGAGGGAGACAACTAATGGGACTATTCAATTCATTCACCAGCGACGACGAAAACGAGACTGAAGCGGACGACAACAACGAGACGACCCAAGTAGCGAGTGATGGAGAGTACGACCCGACTCGACCAAAACGGATCAACGGCAAAGAGTGGTGGATCGAACGCATCGACGAGGTCTCCAACGAGGTCGAAACCTACGCCGGCGAATGGCCCCGAGCGATGATCGAAAACGCCGCTAAAAAGCCCTACCAGCCAGTTTGGGTGGGCTGTTCCGAACGGACGGGCCGAGAGTTCGGTGTCGAATTCTCTCGGGCGTTCCGCCATATTGCCTACCTCGGTAGTACAGGAACCGGCAAGACAACGGCGATCTACAACTCTGTAACCCAACTCATGATGGGCGGTCATGGCGTCGCGATCGTTGATCCAAAGGGTGACGACATCTACGACCTCTTGCGTCGAGTTCCGAAACGGCGTTGGGACGACGTCGTCTACGTCGACCTCGGCGCTGACTACTATTCGCTCGAAGATGAAGAGACGGGCGAGGACGTCCCATATCAGATCGGGTTCAATATTCTGGACACGTACCACGATCCCGGTGAGCCTGGCTTCGACGAGGAAATCGAGTGGATCGTCGCCGACCTGATCGAACTGCTCGCTGCCGGCGAGTACTGGGGGCCACGCATGGACCGGATCGCGAAAAACATGATCCGCGGAATGGCCCGCCACGAGGAAGAGTTCACCATCATCGAGATCTACTATGCCTTGCTTGAAGAGGAAAACCGCCAGCAGTACGCGGATCTGATCGGCGATTCGATTGACGACGATGACATCATGTTCCTCGAGGGATTCACCCGACGAATCGCCGAGGAATTGAGCGACGACGAACTGGACCCGTTGCTCGGGCGGCTGAAAGACTGGGTCGAGAACCCGATCACCCGGAAAATCATCGCGATGCGCGGCGCCGAGGTCACGCTAGGCCAGATCGTCAACGAGCAGAAGATCCTGATTGTCAACAACGACCTCCCAAAGGAAGCGAAGATCATGACTGCTAATGCGGTTGTGAGCGGCATCTGGACCGCCGTCACCTCTCGGAAAGACCCGTCCGAACAGCAGATGATGGAACTCGCTGGAATGGACAATGTCGGTAGTGAGTATGCGCCCTTTTTCCTCGCGATCGACGAGTGTCACTCGGTCCTCACCGATGGTGACGAGATCGAGACGATGCTCATGGAAGCCCGCTCAAAGAAACTCGGGTTGATGCTTTCGACGCAGGTCCTCAGGTCACTCCCGGACGACGCGGCGGATGCAATTATCTCCAATTGCAACACGATTCTCTCGCTCACACCAAATCATCCCGAAGAGGCGCGTGAGATCGCAAACCGATTCGGTGGAATGGATACTGAGGATTTGCAGCGAACACCCGATTACCATGCACAGACGCAACTCAACAGTGAGGATGATCCGTTCCTAGCGAAGCTCATCCCACCGTATCCACCATGCCATACCATCGAAGAAGCATACGAGCTAATCGTCACTTCGCTTGAGAACTACGGCTCGCCAGTCCAAAGTGGCGAGGAGATTCTCGACGAAATGCACTTCGATGCCGGTGGGGCGATTTCGTCCAAGACGACTGAAGCAGGTGCCAGTAACGACGGCGAGGAACAGATCGATGTGACGAGCGACCCCGCCGAGCAAGCGCTCTATGAAGCGGCTTACACAGTCCAGATTAAGCGAGATGCGATCGGTGAATACGTCGAGAGCGAGGCAGTGAAAGACGAGTGGCGACGCCGAGCCGGTGAGCTCGGCTTCTCATCGGAAGTGTCGAACGTAATTGAGCAAGCACCTGATGAGTATCTCCAACGCCAACGTCGGGATGGTGATTCGGTGATGAAGGTGACACCAGAGGGCCTCGAATATGCAGGACTAGCCCAAGACACCGGCAGCAGTGCAAGCGGTGGCGGCGACGAACACCGGTGGGTACTCACGGAAGCGTATCGCGCGTTCACGAAGCTCGGGATGTTCGTCGAACTCCCGACCCAAGAGGGCGAGGAGGATCCAGATGGAATCGCCGATCTCCCGATCGATCCGATGAATGCTCAGAATCCACGGGAAATGCACCAGCGAGAGGAACGGCTGCAAGACGAGTATCCTCACCTCTACGAGCTTACCGACGGGTTGAACATCAGTATTGAGGCCGAAACCTCGACGTTAGAGAAGCCGATGCAGACGCTAACGAATCTGCGGAAAGCGATCGACGAGCACAAATTGTGCGTCTTCGCGTGTAAGGACGGGACAGCTAACCACGACCGGTTTGACTACTGGCCGCGGCGGGGTGAGGGAATCATCTACGACACCACGGGCCGAGGAGCGAATCGGACGATCAACTACGACCGGATGACGTTCGCTGCTGACGTTGACGAGGAAGACAATCGGACGTTCTATAACAAAGTCGAAACGCTCGCTGTCGCGCCGGACATGTACGCACTGCGTCCACGAAGTGAGGCTAATCTCGTCTGGCGTGAAGAGGACGAAGAGATCGTGATGAGCGATGAAGATGGAACTGAGCACGCTCGTTTCGAGAGTCGTGAGGCGGCGGCTGATCCATCGAAATCGAACGTCCCTGCTTACTCCGAGTACGATGCCTCTGAGCGTGAGTACACGGTTCGAACCAGTGGTGAGAAGCTGGTCTATGGCTCGCGCGAGGAGTTAGAAGACGACTGGATGGTGGTTCGAGCACCCTTCATTCCCGAAAACGAGTTCGACCGGATGCCAACATCGGAGGACTTCCTGTTTGTGGTGTTCCCCGACAACGACACCGAGGAGTACACCGAGCCGATGATCTGTAAACAGGACAAGACCCGGCCACTGCTGCCAATGGACACCTCTTGGGACACAACGGAACGGCTAGGCGCAGATAAAGAAGAGAGAACTGAAGCAACACCAGCAGAAGTGCATGAGAAGGTCAAGAGTGTTGAGGCTGAGAACGTCGATACGAACGGTACTCCTAGAGGGGAAAGCGAGGAGCAGAACAATCACAGCGGCGAAGATGAGGCTACTGAAGAGTCTGCTACCGGGTTCACCTTTGAGAACATGACATAGCTCACCTGGTTGCCTTCACCCCTCCTACCGATGTCTGTCTAAGTACTGAGCGAGGTCAGCATCGTGTTCTTCAATGAGGTAATCACGAATCCCAAGCATCCCGACACGCAATTCTTGAAATTCTTTCTCTCGGTCCGACGCTTCCTCTTCATTGGCGGTATCCGTTACCTGTGTCTCGAATGAGTTGATGCGTGCTTCTAGTTGTTCCACCTTATCGGAGAGATCTAGTGACTCGTCACGGGCCTCGTCGAGTTGAACAGCAGCTTCTCTCCCGGCGTCAGTGAGGGTCGCAACTTTAGGTTGAATCCGGCTGTTCTCTGGATCAGGTTGGTGGAGCTCGACAAGGCCAGCAGGCTCCAATTTATCATTAAGTCGATATAGTACCACGTTGTTGTCTTCAATCCCTGTCTGGCCCCGAATCTCAGCGGTGTTAGCGTCTCCACCGTGCTGGTGGATTGCTCGGAGAACTTCTTGTGCTTTCCAGTCAAATTGCGAGAGATCGACGTCCATACTTCATGTACTAAATCAGGACATATAGTAGTTGGTATCAAAATAAGGACTCAGAAATACTGAATCAAATTCTAGGAATCTATATTAAGAGCCCCATTCAGAGTGATTCTGAATACAAAAATCGGCGCGTTAGCTAAGAGTAGGAAAAGGTACCCAGTAGGTCGAGAAGGAGGATACCCCCAGGTGCTGGTGCACAAGCGAGCTAACAAACCCTCAGGAAAAATAAGTGAATCACCAAATAGAGACCACTGGGAGTCCATCTCGAGACAGCAAAGCCGGGAGTCAGACTGAGCTCAGATAAAGGGGAGTCCCCAAAGCGAGAGCACCAGTACAAGAGCAGACCTCACAGTACAGAACTAGACAACGAAAGAAGAAACCTACTCGATCCGAGAAAAGAAGAGCGACTCTAAGAAGGCGATAGGACAGGGCCAATCCAGCACCAATGAAACGAGTAGTGATACAGCAGCAATGAGGAGTCGATCAGCACGAGACCAAGGTATCTTCACCTCAATAGCGGCGTGTCTTAGAAACTATCGGAATAGAGAGCTGTTCATCGGAAGCGCTGTGTTAAACAGAGCAGTAGCAAGCCTCGTTCACTATTCCGAATAGTCAGTCATCCCGTTGGTACAGAAGACTCTAAAAAAGACGACGAGGGGACACCGATTTCCACACTGATTGGTAGGTGAGCGAGCACTGACAGGGGTCCAGGGAGAGCGAAGCAAGTGTGGGGTCCCCACGAGCGAAGACTGAAGAATAGCAGAGGTACCTCGACACAAAATCTCCAACTAGGTTTCAGCAGAGCCTGGGTATCCATTTCTCTCAGTAGCGGGTACCTCATCAGCGAAATGGGGTACAAGCGATCAGCGACAGATAACAGCGACAGGAGCAATAGACACACTCACAGCCGGATCGATGACTCCACAGGCACCAAAGCTACTCCCAAAAAAGTAGTGTTGAGAGAGCCGTTGCTTCGACAGTACTAGCCGAGACTGAGTAAGAGCAAGACACTACCACAGGGCAGCTGTCTGACTCCCAGAGAAACCTAGTACCAGTAGTCAAGAAAGCCAAGAGGAGAGATTGTACTACCAAGGTCTGAGGGAGTAGTCTATCAGTGCACATAGATCTATGACGTGGGACTCCCAGGAAGTACTAGCCTCTCGACTCCCCAGCCGAGCTGTGTAAGAACGACGGTGGCAGTGTTCAAGAGTACTATGCTCCGTCTGCGGTCGATCTGTTGAGTCCCCGTAAATCGTGATCTCATCTCTTAGGTTTGAGAAAGTAGCCTGTTATGAGTATCCGGAAGGGTGGGAACAGGGCCTCTGGCACTGAGAGGATGGGCGACGATCTACTGGCAGAATACTATCTGATGATAGTTCTCAGTGCACTTCCGTCGTCTAGAGAACTCTCTCAATTGATCGGAGATAGCGAGACAAGTAGATTGGACCCCTATAAGCACTAATGAGTGGACCCCAGTCGACTCTAGCACTGGTGGAGTCCTGTTCTAGTGAAGCGAGGATTCCTCGAGATTGTAGCTTGTTCCGGAAGCATCGTACGCGCCAAATCTTCAGATGAATAGCGTCTCAGTACTTGTTCAGACGAAGGTTCATGACTGCGAGGACCGATTGACTCGGCGAAATATGGTCGAAAAACCGTGATAAGAGTTCTATGATACCCTCTCAGTAGCGAAGCGTAATTGAGTATCTGGTGGCTCTGGTTAAGCCCAATTCCGCAGTAAGCGTAGTATGTTGGTGTGTGGTACCAACGGAAAGAGTTATACTATGTTGGCACGCTACACCAACATAGGTAGCATAGATGGGATCGACGGTCATCTACGAGGATTCAGACACGCTCAACGATGGTTCTCGGTACGAGATGACTGCGACCGCCATTGCGAAAAGCGACGACTATCCAGAGGGGGTCAAGTACCGATTCCAATACATGGCCGAAGATGGTCGGACCCTCTTACGGTTCGACAACTTCCCGGACCACCCAGGTGTCGGCCGCCATCACTACCATACGCCCACTGGTGTCTACGACGACATCGAATACACCGGCCTGAAAGACCACGCCCAGACGTTCTATAACGAAATGGACGACCGTCGCAAGAGGTGACCTACTATGCCCAATAAACCCAACACAAACACACCCGATGACACTGACGACGCCAACAGTATTGACTCCAAAGACGAGGAGATCGTCATGAACGACGTCGAAGCCGATGCGGATTTCCTCGAGGATCGTGACCCCGAGGACTACCCCTCGATACTGCGGATCACGTCCGACTCCGAGGAAGCACATCGCCAAAATGCGCTTGATCGGCTTGACCGCTGGGAAGCCGGCGAGGAAGTCCCGCACGTCATCAACTTCCAAAACCCAAGTGACCTCCGAGCACTACTGACTGACCGTCGTGTTGAGCTCCTCCGGAGTATTATGGCCGAGCAGCCAGACAGCATCCGTCAACTGGCTGATCGCTTAGAACGTGATGTCAAGACGATCCACAACGATCTCCAGATTCTCGTAGAGTACGATATTGTACACTTCGAGCAGGCTGGCCGGGCAAAACGCCCGTTCGTTCCCTATGATACAATTGAAGTCAATCTCGAGATCTCGACGCCGCATTCGACGGATGATGCTGCCCCAGCTTGATACTCTCTTGTCCTGAAGAATGATGTCTCAAAAATGGTTAGACTGTTAGGCTCTGGTGAATCGCTAGACAATAGCCGAATTGGGGTGGTCGGCTATGAGAATTGGAGCAAATAACCATCAGACCTCGATCGATAGGATGGGCCGTGAATAGACACATCGGAGGAACAACTACGGCCACTTATTACCAGCAGAACCTCCCGACCTACAGCGATTCACCAGACCCGAGTAAAATTAGAAATGGGAGATGAGGTGCTAGCCGTTAGAGTTTCACACCGACGTCTTCTGTTTCGAGGACATCAGGGAGTGGTTCCTCGCGGGTGCCCGTGATATCGCTTAGGACTTCCTTCAGGTACGCGTTGAAGAGTTCGGGATTCTCGCTCATCGGGAAGTGGCCGATATCGGCCATTTCGACGGCGGTCGCGCCTTCACCGACGCCTTCAGCGACCTCACGTCCATCATCGGGATCGGTTAGGTAGTCGTACTCGCCGTTCACGGCATACAGGGGACACTCGGTTGCATCGATTTGGTCGAGTTTGTCCCGGTAGTCGTGGTCGACAGAGTAGTAGTAGAGGTCACCCTTGAAGACACCAGTAGCACCCTGTTCGTAGTGATACATCGTCTCACGTCGGGTCTGCTCAGGACTCTGCTTCGCCATGAGCCCCCAGCACGAGTAGGCGTTGACTTCGGTCGTGTTCACCTGTGGGTGGTCAAGCCAGTCGATGTGGAACCCCGGACTGTGAGCACCACACTCCAACCCGATGAGTGCTCGGAACTCCTCGGGGTACCAGTCGGCGAGTTCGAGAGTGATGTTGCCGCCCATACTCGACCCCATGTAGATTGGGTTGTCGAGATCAAGTGCGTCAGAGATGCTGACGATGGTCTCAGCGAATTGTTCAGCATTTAGTTCATAGTCTTCTTCCCACCATTCTTCGCTCTCCGGTGGGATGGACTTTCCGTGGAATGGGAGGTCGTAGGCGATGACACGGAATTGGTCCGTGATGTCTTCGTCGTCGAGAAGGTGACGCCACTCCTGATTGTTACAACCGGCGGTATGCTGACAGAGGAGGGGAATACCGTCCTTCGGGCCGTTCTCCTCGAAGTAAACTCTGTGGTCAACACCATCAATTTCGACGTTAACGTACTTGCCCGTGATTTCCTCAATAGTACCGTGATCAGTCGTACTCATGTTAGAGCTCACCTCCGTTATTGTGCGTTTTCCGCATCAGGTCGAGAGCGCGCTGGAATGCACGTAGATTCTGGAAAATTTTCTTGTTGCTCCCCGTCAGCTGAAGGTGGTCTTCCTCTTCTTTGACGGCAGACCGATAGTGCGATGCGATAATCTCGTGATTGAACGCAGGCGGAACCTCCTGAACGAACTCTTTCCAGGCCTTACGGCTCCCTTCGACGCCGAAGGACCATTGGTTGTTCATTCCCGGTTCGGGAATAACATCGTCGACTTTCCCGTGCTCCACCTGAATTAGAAACCGCTCGTCGCCGATCTCGACGTAGAAGTTCTCGTTGAATTTGTCGTGGCCGCGCACTTCCATCTCGTCATCGTTGTTGACCACTTCTTGGTAGTGTTCCCACCAATCATGATCTCCAAGATCAGCGTTTGTCATGTTTTACCACACCATAGTATTTGGGAGTGTCATATAAATGAGTTAGCAATACGGACAGGTTTTCAATCTCACAAAGGTACATATGGCCAACTATATTATGAGTTAATATATGTGGCACTGTCTAGTTCTGGACCTCCTTGATCGGTGTTCTACCATTGAGAGCTTGATGCGGTCTGTGGCAGTTGTAGTAATGCGGCTCTGGTGAATCACTAGATAGCGTCGGCTCCGACCGTTAGAACTAGGGAAATGAAGCGGGAAACCGTCTATACGGCCGTGGTGAATCGCCAGACGTAGTTTGATTTCACTGGTTCACGGTCTGCCTGATGTTGTGGACGGCACACATCAAGACGAGTTCTCGGAACTC